>JANORL010001328.1:0-5066 GCA_031415295.1 Polyangiaceae bacterium
ACTGGGTAGAGTGCAAGAGTCGGGTCGCGAAGCGAGCCCGACTCTTGCACTGACTAGGGCCGTTCGAGCGTAAGCGAGAACGTGCCCGGCTTTCAGAGCAGGGGGCTAGGGGGTGAGGCGTTGGCAGGAAGGGCAAAACACACTCGTGCGACCTGCAAGGATCAGGTGCGTGAACGTCGTTCTGCAACGCGGACACGGTTCGCCGCTGCGGCCGTAGGCGTCGAACGGACTTTCCATGCCGGTGTGATCGGACAGGTACACGACGGCACCGTGACGCTCGTGTTCGGCGAGTCCTCGCTTGATGGTGGACGTGATCTCGTGGGCTAAAGCCGCGAGTTCGTCCGGGTTGAGGGACGAGGCCGAGCGACAAGGGTGGATCTTGGCGTGGAAGAGAGCTTCGGTGGCGTGAATGTTGCCGATGCCCGCGATGGTTTTGGGGTCGAGCAAGAGCACTTTGATGGCCGCGCGTGATGTGCCGAGAGCCTTTTGCAAGACGTTGGCATCAAAGGCGTCGCGTAGTGGATCTGGACCGAGATCGCGAATCTCAGCAACGTTGACGAGTTTGTCTTTCGGGACCACCTGGAGGATCCCGAACATGCGCGGATCTACGTTGTGGAGGATCGACGTGTCGGAAAGGTAGAGGCGTGCGTGGGACGCTCGCGGGGCAGGATCGGTCGCTTGAAGTCGGATCCATTTGCCACTCATGCCCAGGTGCGAGAGCAACGTGTGACCATCGTCTAGTTGGAACACCAAATATTTTCCACGACGCTCGATGTTGGTGATGGTGTGTCCCGACAACACGGTCGCGAACGATTTGGTGGTGGTTTTCCCGCGCAACATGCGCGTTTTGTCCGCTTCGGCGCGTTCGATGCGCTGACCATCGAGCCAGCGGCGTAGTTCCAGGGCGTGGTATTCGACTTCGGGCAGCTCAGGCACTCGGTCAGGACAAACGATCAGGGACCAAAGATCAAGTAACCTGCGGCCGACAGAATAAGATCGAGGATGATGATGGCGAGCGAGGTGTTCACGACGGCGCGTGTCGTGGCCCAACCAACGCCTTCGCTACCGCCATGGGTCGTGAGGCCGGAATGTGCGGAAACGATGGGGATCGCTGCTCCGTAGGCCAAACATTTGGAAAGACCAACGACGAGGTCGCCTGTGTCGATGAGTTGCAGATTGAAAAACGTCTGTGGATTGACGTCGAACATCGTGT
The DNA here is from genome assembly GCA_031415295.1 of Polyangiaceae bacterium. Taxonomy (GTDB): domain Bacteria; phylum Myxococcota_A; class Polyangia; order Polyangiales; family Polyangiaceae; genus Polyangium. The sequence continues at coordinate 1,214 of JANORL010001328.1, forward strand.
AGGCCGTGATCATCCCCGTCAGGAACGAGACAGCCGTGACCCAAATGATGAGCGCTACGGTCATCACGACACTCGCAATAAAACGGGGTTTGACCAGGAAATCGATCGGGTCCGCGGCACACATACGCAACGCGTCGATTTGTTCGGTCACGACCATCGATCCGATTTCTGCGGCGATGCCCGCACCCACGCGTGTGGCGAGCATGAGCGCTCCGATCGAAGCCGATAGATCACGGATCATCAGCTCCATGTACGTCGCGCCAACCAGGCTGAATTCTGGGATGATTCGTGAAAGTTGAAGGCCACCCTGGAGCACCAGGATCATGCCGATGAACCCCATCACAATGGTCAAAAAAATGAACGATCGGTTGCCGATCTCGAACATCTGATTGACGGTCGCTTTGACGTCGGGGCGGCCGCGGAAGCAATAGTAGAGCGTCTGGACAAACAGCGACCACAACTCCAAACCCGTGGTGACCAGGTTCAGCGCTTCGCGACCAATGGCCTCGACCAACGGGGGATGAAGTTCGGCGATGTTCTCGTCGTGCGTGCTCGTTGCGGCAGGATCGGGAGTAGTTGCCGTACGCATCGCGGCTCAGTTGAGGGTGAACGAAACGAAGTAGTCGACGACGAAGATGCCCGCAGCACTCGTGACGACAGTCGCATTGACCGCTTTGCCAACGCCAGGTGCCCCACCTTTGACGTTGAGCCCGTAGTGGCAGCTCGAGAGGCCCATCACGATGCCGAAGATGATGCTCTTGATGACTCCGCTCATGACATCGTTGATGCCGAGCAAGCCGATGGTGACACCGTTGTAAAAAGTGCGTGGTTCGACGTCGAGCAAGCCGTATCCGGCGTAGGCCGCGCCGATGAGTGCGAGCGTGTTGGCGAAGACCGTGGACAAGAAAAGCGTGGTGACGATCGCGATGAAACGCGGCGCGATCAAGAAGGCGATGGGGTCGATCGCGAGGACGCGCAAGGCATCGATCTGTTCGGTGACGACCATGGTGCCGAGTTCGGCAGTGTTGTTGGCACCTACGCGGCCGTTGATCATGAGCGCTGTGAGCAGTGGGGCGATCTCGCGCAGGATGCTGAATCCGGCGGCCCATCCGAGCAGGCCGTGAGCTCCGAGGCGTACGACGATCGGCGCGGCTTGGATGACGACGAGTGCTCCGGTGAACAGAGCCGTAACGATGACGATAGGCGCGGATTTCACGCCCATTTTGTAGAGATTGCGCATGAGTTCTTCGCCGTCGATGCGCAACGTGAACACGCGACGAAGGATGCGCCCAGCGAGGACCGCCATGCCGCCGAGCGTGCTGGCGAGTTCGAGAAAACCCGTGCCTACGTCTTCGAAGATGCCGATGTCTGGGGGCTGTGGCCCGACGAGGGCGAGTTTACGCTTTGGGCGTGGGCGCTTTGGGGGCTGACCCGTAGCAGCCGTAGGGTTTGCCGGAGAACGGCTCATCGAAGAGCCGCGATGTTAACCCATGCTGCGTGTGGTTTGGTTTGCACGGCAAAACGGGGTCGCAATAACGCAGTGCGTTTAAATAGGGATGGGGCGATGCGTTAGGAAGGTGGGACGGTTGGGATGTCGGCAACGAGATCGAGGAGGAACTTTTGGATGGCGGCCATCCGAGGCAATGCAAGCGTCTCTTTGCCAACCCAGCGATGATCCTCGATACTTGTTTGAATCGCTTTACCCGGTTTGAGAAAAGCGCTCATAGCAGCAAGAATGGCTTTATTGCGGCCTGACGGTTTCTTGAATAATTTTTTTTCGTCGCTACTGAGCGAGTTGTTGAAATCTGCTTTTTCTTGGTCGGTAAAATAGGATGGATTTTGCTTTTGCGTGTCGAGTCGGCTAATAAATTCACGGGCACGAACTGCAAGCGGCGCGTAAATCGTGTCCGCGCAATCGAGGAGCAGATCTTCGAGCGTACCGGGCGTGCCGCCTCCAGGCATGATGAAGATTCCCGTGCGTATTGATGTCGCACCGACTTTGTCCATCATGGTCGGGCGAGGATAGCCGAGGTTCTCGAGGTAAGTGGCCATTTCGTCGAAGCGTTCCGCTGGTGACTTCTGCTTCGTAGCGTCGAAATCAGCATCCAGAACGATTCCAATGGCATCCAGTGCAACGCCCTTGTTGGTGAGCTGATTGAGATGAGCGTCGAGTTTTGATTTTATCTTGTCAATTCCCTCGGCGTTTACGATGGCCACGGAAGCGTGGGCGCTCCGGTAAAACGTCGGTACGGGCATTGATGCGCGCAACGAATCCTCGTGTGGAAACTGTCTGGGAACCAGGTTCGTCCATTCGGGCTCAAGTTCCTTGAAGCTATTATTCCTTTTAAATTCCAGCGATTTTTCCAGAATTTTTCCGAGGAAATACACATCGTGGACGCCTTCTGTCAGCAGATAAATGCGCCCACTCATCGGATGTCGAGTCCTTCTGCCCGTAGGTTGCGCAAGGAAGCCAGATCATGTCGTGCGCAGAAATGCCCCGTCTTTGTTTTGCGCAAAAAATACGTGGCCACGCCTTCGGCGTCGTTTGCAAATGCATTGATGACGGCGTCAATTGCTTCCAAACTATGCGTTGTCGCAACGATTTGCACATCCGCCATTTTCGCGGCCGACAGCAACCACGGTAGAATCGAATCCAATGCTTGGGCGTGAAGGGCCGATTCGATCTCATCAATGAGAAGTATCCCGTCTGTTGCCATCAAGAGCGCGCTGCTCATGGCAAACGCTCGACGCATTCCGTCACCGAACGTGGAGAGATCCACAATACCGCGTTCCGCGTGCTCCACGCGAATCGCATCGCGATCGATGGCCCGGCTGATCATGACGTCGTTAATCGCTGAATCGAAAAGCTTCAGGAGTTGAACGAGCTGTTCCTTAACCCCGCTGTTGATCGCTCGGCTCAAATAACGAATGAGTTGCTCCGTGGATCGATGCGTTGCCGTCGTAATGGCGAAGATCCGGAGCGACGGGAATCCCTTTTCAACGTAAATTCGTTGGGGCTTCGCATGGAAGGCCATGAGGCATTGCACCAATTGACCTTCTGCTACAGCATTTCCTTCGATTTGAACGAAGGCATCGGTTTGGCTTTCTGCACGGGCCCCTTGCTCGACATCGGTCCATTGCTCGGTGAAGACCGTTGCATGCACCGACAAACTTCGAAGGGATTCTCCGCATTGCGCTTGAATGACCATCGGTGCCGATTGGAACTCGCTCCCCCCCAAATCGATCACGTTGCTTGCTGGAAACATGCCCCAGAGGCCATCGAGCACCGACCCAGAGAATTCGCGGCTCGTCACTGTTTGTATCCACTGTGTCGGATCCAAAGGTCGAGCAACGATTCCAATGGCTTCCAAGACGGATGTTTTGCCGGCGTTGTTTCCGCCGATGAGCAAATTGATCCGCGCCATGCTTTCGAGCGTAACGTCGCGCAAGGAACGGTAAGCTTCGACGTGTAATTTTGAGATGCCAGGCATCAACGTCTCTCCAGCAGGTCGTCGTGGTGAACGGCAGCAAACTCAATGCGGCGATGAAAGTCAAGGAAACAGGTGATGTTTTTCTTGAAAGGCGGTTAACAACGCGCGTCCCACACGTCCTGCCGAACACTTCACCCTCAAACAACGTCCGCGAAAACCGCATCGAAGTCGTTCGCAGCGCCTCACCCCCCACGTGCGTCACGCATGCACACTTTTGTCCCCAAGCCAGCTCGCGGTCGTTCGCTGCGTCCAAGCTGAGCCCGCAAGCCAGCTCGCGGGCGTTTTCTGCGTCTCGCTTGCTACCAAAAGCCAGCTCGCGGGCGTTTTCTGCGTCTCGCTTGCTACCAAAAGCCAGCTCGCGG
>JANORL010001329.1:0-5124 GCA_031415295.1 Polyangiaceae bacterium
TTGGTCCTGGACCAACAGCTTGCGGCGCAAGTGCTATCTTGATGTTGCGGTCTCGGTCAAACGTTATGTCGCGGCTTCGTGACGTAAATCCTGGCGCATCTGCCTGAATCATATGCGTCGCGCCGTCACGATCAAACTTTCCGACAAACGGAAGTTTTTCGAGGGGTTTGCCGTCGAGAAGTACCTTCGCCGTCGGCGGATTTACGCTGATCGAAATTTCAATCTGGCCCGAAGGAGGGTTTGTCGCGTTCGTCTGTTGTGCTGGTGCACGCGTGGCAAACCAAATACCCGCTCCAACAGCGGCGGCCGCAATCAATGCAATCGCGCCGAGCATACCTCCACGCTTGGGAGGCGCCGACGGTTGGGAACCGGAGTGCATCGCTGCAGTGGATGCGGTGAGTGAGGACGGTGAAGACGTCGCTGCCTTGTTGATTTCCGGCGTCGACGTTTTCGCCAGGTTGGATTTCGATTCCCCCGTCGCTGTTGGATCCATTTGCGACATGGGGCCAGATGCAACGCCGCCCGGATTGTCGAGCGTGGGCAAACTGATCGCTTGAAACTCGGTTGTCGGGAGCGACTTGACGACCTTGAGTTGCTGCTCGACGATCCCTTTGATCTTGTTGCGATTCTCTTCGAAGTGTTTCGCGACGAGTTTGCCGACTTCGCGCAGCGAACTCTTGTCGTTCATCTGCTCGAGCAACTCTTCGAGCGCAGTCGCGAGGTCGACCGATGTCGAATAACGATCCTCGCGACGCAACGCGAGTGACTTCATGACGATCTTCTCGAGGCCTTCGGGCACGTCGGGATCGATATCGCGAGGCGCGGGAATATCGCCGTTGATGAGGCGATGCAGGACGGTGAGATCGGGAATGCCTTTCCACAAACGACGTCCCGTAGCGGCTTCCCACAACATCACGCCTGCCGAGAAAATATCGGCGCGACGATCGACGCGTTCACCGCGGGCTTGTTCCGGCGCCATGTAGGCGACTTTGCCCTTCACCACGCCAAGGCGGGTTTCTGCCGATGAATTCATCGCTTTGGCAATGCCGAAGTCGACGACTTTGATCTGACCATCGTACGTGACAAACACGTTGTGCGGCGTGACGTCGCGATGAACGACGTTGAGCGGTGTGCTGTCGAAATCCGTCAACTCGTGCGCGTGGTGCAAACCCACGAGCATGTCGATGATGATTCGCAAGTGCATTGCCAGCGTCAAACCACCATCGCGTCCAATTCGATGCAGTACGCGATTGAGCGGTTGTCCTTCGAGGTACTCCATCGCGATGAAGTACCGATCGCCTTCCTGACCAACCTCGTTTGTCTGGACGACATTGGGATGGCTGAGACGCGCGGCAAGGCGAGCCTCGTCGAGGAACATGCTCAAAAATTCTGGATCTGTCGCGAGTTGCGGACGAATTTGCTTGATCACGACCAGCTTGTTGAAGCCGGCGGGACCTTGCACGACCGCCAAATAAACTTCAGCCATACCGCCATGGCCGAGTTCAGCGATAAGCCTGTATTTACCGAGGATATTCGCCTCGGGTCCTTTCGTGGCGTTGGACCCATCCATGGTCGACATTTACCTCGCTACGGCAGCACGAACGGATTGAATGAGGACGTGCACAGTGGCGTGCGCACCCGTACCGCGAATCATGCTACCCACAGTGCACGTTTTAAGCAATCAACGCGAGTTTTTGACAGAATAAAAAATCTCGCGACGGCTCGAGAGCCGCAGGCGACAACGATGGTCCCCTGAAAACGCAACAGTGGTTACATCGCGACTGTGCACGAACCCAAGCGCCCCACGCTAACGCGAGCAGAAACGAGTGCTGGGAACGCTATTGAAAAACGTGCCAATCGGTTCGAAGCTAACGTGCGGCGCGCAAGAAACCGAATCGAGTGCGCGGCTCGAACATGGAGACGACGTCGACACGGATGTACGTGTCGATCGTTGAACACCATGCGAATGCCTCGGGATTTTTGGCGCATCGGATCGCCCGGACAAGCGGAGAGCAAGTGGCAGACAAGACGGAATCGAACGAGCAGAAAGAACGCGATTCTACCGCCAAACGTGCCGCCGTCACACGGCGCAAGATCGATGTGTACCTCGATCGAGTCATCGACGATGTCGAAACGATCGCTCGAAGTGACGACGGGCGCCCGCTCGTTTCACCACCTCAAGATGAAGCTCGCGCACTGCGACTGCATGCGGCGCTTGCAACGCTCATCGAGTCGAATCGCAAAGCGGGACGGGCTGGCGAGGTGGCGAGTCGTATGCGCACCGTCGGTCAACATGTAGCTGCCACGATCGCCGAATTGCTCGCAAGTACGAGGCAACAAGCGGCGAGTGGCAGTCAGCAAGCCGCGATGGTCAACGACATCACGACGACCATCGAAGAACTCAACGAGGTTGGAGTTCAAAACGTCGAGAAGGCGGAAGGCATCATTCAGATTGCCGAACAATCCGAACAGATTTCGCAAGACGGACAACGCGATGTCGTCGCCGCGATCGAAGGCATCGATCGCCTCCGCCAACAAGTCGAACTCATCGCCGCCAAGATCCTCGATTTGACTGAGCGCACGCAGCAAATCGGCGAGATCATCAGCAGCGTCAACGAGATCGCCGAACAGAGCAAACTGCTCGCGCTGAACGCCTCCATCGAAGCTGCGAAAGCTGGTGAGCATGGCCGGGGGTTTGCCGTTGTCGCTCTCGAAATTCGTACGCTTGCGGAACAATCCAAACAAGCCACGCAACAAGTGCGCAGCATCCTTGGCGAAATCCAAAAGGCCAGCCACAGCGCAGCCATGGTGACCGAAGAAGGTTCAAAAGCGGCAACCGACGGCAGTTCCAAAGTGCGACGTATCGGCGAACGGCTCGGACAACTCGTCTACGTCATCAACCAAACGACACGTGCAGCACGACAGATCAGCGGCGCGATGCGCCAACAAAGCCTCGGCCTCGAACAAATCGCTTCGGGCATGAAGCAAATCAATTTGGCCAGCCACGAGACCAAGATCAGCGTGGAGCAAGCCGAATCAGCACTCGATCGCTTGAGTCAAATCACCGAACCGATCCGCGCCGGCGGTAGCAACCCGGGGGCGTGATGGCGAACGCTGGCGTCACCAGCCTCGTCCTCACCCGGATGGGTGGACGCCCGGTCGCGATCTCGTGCGAGTACGTCGTCGAACTCATTCCCCGTGTCGACATCGATCGTGTCCCCGATTCTCCACCGAACGTATTGGGCGTCATCAATCTGCGTGGTCGTGTCGTTCCCATCCTCGATCTACGTGCCAAACTCTCCGCGAAAAGTCCGCTGCCATCGCACCAACATTTGGTGATCATTCGCGGAAGAAACGACAAACTCATTGGGCTTGCGGTCGACGAAGTTCAGGACGTGATCACGGTCGAGACAAACTCCATCGAACAGCCGGGGGAGGTGGCTGGAGTTCACTCACCTGGTGTCGTGCGCGTCGACGACGACCTCGTCCTCGTGTTGTCCCCTGAGGACGCGTACAATGTCTCGACGTGAAGATTCGCCGCGCACACCGAGCGCAAGAGCGGTCGAGCAATTGGCGAGCTTCATCGGTCGACGCACTCATTTGCAGATTCGTCCGCGCAGCATCGACATCGTTGCGCGGGTCGTCGACAAGCGATCGGCTGCGAAACGCTTGGCACCGCACGCTTACATCGACCAGGTGATAACGACAAACGATGCGGTGGAACTCGATCAGTTCACGATCGAACTAACGGTTGGCGAGACGCACTTCTTTCGCGGGCCATCTCAGTTCGACGCTCTACGCAACGACATCATTCCCGCGATCTTTTCCAGGAAGAAGCGGACGCGGTCGATCGTCGCGTTGAGTGCGGGTTGCTCGACAGGCGAGGAAGCCTATTCGATGGCGATCGTCTTGCGCGAAGTACCCACACCGGAGCCTTGGCGCATCGAAGTCACGGGCATCGACATCAACTCGCGATCGATCCAAAAGGCTGAGAACGCAGTCTTTTCTGCATGGTCGTTACGGGACATGCCCGACGCGGATCGACGGCGTTATTTCCGGATCGACGGCGAGACGTTTCATCTGAAGGACGACATCCGTCGCGCGGTCCGTTTTCGTCGTGCCGCCCTTACCGAGGCGTCCCTCGAGACGCTCTTCCCGTTGGGAATCGACCTCATCGTTTGTCAAAACGTACTCTACTACCTCGACGAAAAGGCACGCGCAGACGTGGTTTGTTCCCTCGCTCGAGCGCTCGCGATGGGTGGGTACTTGTTGCTTGGTCCGGTGGATCATTTGGGCGATGTTCCCGGCTGCCAGACGCGACAACATGGCGAAATTGTCGTGTACGAGCGAACGGGGCCAGTCATGACTCCAACGCCGATGGCGTCAGCAACGTTGCGCCGCTCGCGTTGGCCTGCTGCCGAGACGCATGCGATGCATGTGACGCCAACAGCACCGGGGCATCTTCAGATTCCAACGACCGCAAGGATTCCCAAAGACTTGTCGGCATCCATTTTGATCACGACGCCAACGCTCGCGGATGCGTTCGTCAAAGCAAACACCGGTGATCTTCAAGGGGCACTCGAGCTTCTCAATCCGCTGCTCGACGAAGAGCCCGAAGAGCCGAAAGGGCACTTGCTCGAGGGTCTAATCCTCACCGATCTTGGTAGTTTTGATGCAGCGCTCGACGCCTTCCGCCGCTGCGTGTACCTCGATCCATCGATGATGCTCGCGCACGCTGGAGCGGCTGTCGCTTGCATGCGCATTGGCCGGCATGATCTGCTTGAACGACACACGGCTCGTTTGCGCGCGCTAGGACGTGACAAGACGCCTGACCAACCTGTCGACGGATGGGAAGGCATGACCGTGGGACGCTTGTTGCGCATGTTCCAAGAGACAAACATCCCTGCGCTGCGTGCGCTCGAGGTGCTGGGCCGATGAGTTCCACGGAAGAAACCGTCTACGATCGCCTACGCAAATCGATTGCCCAGCTCGACGAAAAACTTCGCGAGGGCAACAGCGCGGAACGTGACGTGCATCCGCGGATTCTCGCCGAACGCACGAGACGGATTGCGAAAACACCCCAACGTATCGACCGTGCCCCCGAATCGATCGGCTGTATCGTCT
>JANORL010001330.1:0-4589 GCA_031415295.1 Polyangiaceae bacterium
TGGTTGCAATTCGATCCCGTCCAAATCACCGGACCCGCTTGCAATTCGATCCCGTCCAAATCACCGGACCTGGTTGCAATTCGATCCCGTCCAAATCACAGGGCCTGGTTGCAATTCGATCCCGTCCAAATCATGGCCCGGCCTCGCTTCGTCTCACGTCGGGGTCGCGGAGGATCCCGACGAACCACCGCGATCGCTACCTTCGCCGCCCGCGTAATGGTAGGCGTGCGCGCGCACGTGATGTTCCGAATGCCTTTCGCACCAGAATGTCGCCCCAGCCGTTTCGGCTCGTTTGGCGACACAATCTTTGCACGGCGGTTCGATATCGGGGACTTTGCCGAGCCCCAAATGATCCTTCTGCCGCACGATCCACACGGGACACCGCGCCAAAGCCACGACACGTCCTGCCACGGAACCAAGCACCAGCCGTTTCATACCGCTACGTCCGTGCGTCCCGACAACCACCAAGTCGGCGTCCAAGTCCGATGCCAATTGCACAAGTTGTTCAGCCGCTGCGCCCAGGCGAAAGTGCGAATACAACTTTCGAAACGTGATTTGTTTTCCTACTCGACGGCCCAGATCCTCGATCCGAGCCAGCGCATGGTGTTCAATGCGCGACAAAGTCGCTTCAGCGGCTTCGCGTCCACCTTCAGGGACCAGGAAATGATCGTCCACGTATAACACGTGCAATTCGGCATTACGCGCAGTCGATAAGGAAAACGCTTCGTCTAGCGCCTCGTCACTCGCTTGTGAAAAATCAACCCCGACCACCACTGTATATGCTTTTTCTTGGATCGCCATTTTTGATCTCCTACCTCTCGATGAGTTACCTTGGGGCAGATCTCGTGCCACACGCTTCGATGCCGAGCGCACACGGCAAAGACTCGACAGTCGCCGCCTACCTTTCATTACGGCCGTATGGTTTGGTTCGTTTCTCCGGCGCATAAATTGCACGTCAGCGCAAAGTTCGCGTGCATCGTTTCGCAAAGATCGCGCAATTGACGATTGGCCACAGTCTTGCTAGGTCGGTCTGTCCGAGGACCCATGAAAGACAAGACCATTGCCGACTATATGACCACCAGCCCGCACTCGGTTGGAAATGATCAACCGCTGATGCACGCGCATCAAGTTATGCGCGACCATCAAATCCGCCATCTACCTGTCCTCAGTGGAGGTCGATTGGTCGGCATTTTGTCCGATCGCGATCTTGCATTCGTCGAGAATCTTCGCGACGTCGATGCGGCCAAGGTTCGTGTCGACGACGCCATGACGCCCACGCCATACTCCGTAAAAAGGACCGCAAATCTCGGCGCTGTGGCGCGGGAAATGGCAGAACATCGTTATGGTTCAGCCGTCGTCATGGAAAACGATCACGTCGTGGGCGTCTTTACGACGACGGATGCGTTACGAGCGCTCGCTGATGCGTGCGCGGGGAAATGATAATACCGAGACAAACTTGACAAGGCAGGCTCGACGATGACCAACGACGTGGGGAGTCGCAACGCATTACTCGAGCTTTGCGCTGACATTGCCCCTCACAGCCATATCGAAAGCATCACCTCGCTCGGACCGGACGCAGACGTCCAAGACGCGGCAGGCACGGAAAAAGCCATCGGGTATGGTGTGCCTCTGCGTATCGTTTTGCGGACGGCACATGGCGAGCGACGTGAACTGTGTTTTCATACGGCGAAACCGGACGAATTCGGTCACGACCGTCGAGCGGACCGCGCGGCGAATATGCTTCTGGCGTACGACTCGTTCGCCGCCATTCCCCACCACAGTCGAGCTGTCGATGTTGGAGCCATTGGCGAAAATGGCCGGTTCATTTCGCTCCGTGAAAGTGGCGAGTTTTACCTGATCACGGAATACGTCGAAGGTCACGTGTATGCCGAAGACCTTCGACGTATCACGCATCAATCTGCGCTTTCGCTCCACGACGAACCTCGCGCCCGTGCGCTCGCTTTGTTATTGGCCGAAATACACGCGGACAAACGCGATGCTCCGGCTCTTTATCGTCGATCCCTTCGTGATTTGCTTGGCAGTGGCGAAGGCATTTTTGGACTCGTGGATGGATATCCCGACGATGTTCCCATGGCGCCACCCGAACGGCTTTTGGCCATCGAGCGGCGGTGTTTGGAATGGCGATTTCGCTTGAAGCAACGTAGTCATCGGCTCTGTCGCATTCACGGCGACTTTCATCCGTTCAACGTATTGTTCGCGAAAAATGACGTACCGGTGCTTCTCGACACGAGTCGCGGATCCGTGGGGGATCCAGCAGATGACGTCATGTGTTTGGCGTTGAATTACGTTTTCTTCGCCCTGGAAGCGCCAGGATCGTGGGGCCCAGCTCTGGGGAAGCTCTGGAAGTCGTTTTTCCAGACATACCTGCGACAAACGGGCGATAGGGATATTTTTTCCGTCGCTCCACCGTTTCTCGCCTGGAGGGCGCTGGTCATGGCCAACCCCAAGTGGTATCCGGCCATTCGCCCAACGACTCGGGATACGTTGCTCGGGTTCGTCGAGCGAGCGCTCGATGCGACCACGTTCGATCCTGAAGATGCCGAAAGGTTATTTATATGAGCACCGGGGGGGTCATCGTATGGATCACGGGCCGGCCATCGTCTGGCAAGTCTGCGCTGGGCGAACGCTTGCGCAAACGATTTCTTCATGCCAAGCGGCCGGTCGTATTGCTCGATGGAGACGCAGTACGCGCAGCGATGAAGCCAGCAGTTGGTTACAACGAACAGGCGCGACGCGACTATTACGAAACATTGGCGAACCTAGCGGCACTTTGTGCGCATCAAGGTCTCGTGGTGATTGTCCCGGCAACGGCACATTTACGTGAATATCGCAATCGCGCTCGGGAGATGGCCCCGCGGTACATCGAAGTGTACGTGCATGTGGCCGCCGCACGGTGTGCTGAACGCGACGCCAAGGGCCTCTATGCGGCCGTTCGTGACGGGCGTGTCACGGGGGTCCCGGGCGCGGATGTACCTTATGAAGCGCCCGAGGCACCTGACGTCATCGCACTTGGCGGATACGACGACGAAGCCATAACAAAAATCGTTCGTCTGGCTTGACAATTTCCTGCTTGGACATTTGGCGTTTCGGGTCGCCTCCGGCAGCCTATGTCCCGTGCTACGTTGCGCGGCATGAACGAGTTTCGCCGATTTCGCGGCACGATCCGTTACCTGACCAGCGACGCCCTCGAAGCCGCCGTCAACTGCGCTTTGGCTCTCGAACGCCCGCTGCTCGTCAAGGGCGAACCCGGAACAGGAAAAACCCTGCTCGCGGAAGCCATTGCCGAAGGACTCGAAGTCGATCTGATCACGTGGCACGTCAAGAGTACGACGCGCGCCCAAGACGGCCTTTACGTATACGACACCGTACAACGTTTGTACGATTCGCGGTTTGGCGATGGCGACGTGCGCGACATTCGTCGCTACATCAAGCTTGGACCGCTGGGTCGAGCCCTCACGTCGGACAAACGCGTCGTGCTGCTCATCGATGAAGTCGACAAAGCGGATCTCGAGTTTCCCAATGATCTTTTGCATGAACTCGATCGCATGCGATTTCGCGTGACGGAAACCGGAGACGAGTACGTCGCAAAAGAACGTCCGATCGTGATCATCACGAGCAACAACGAGAAGGAACTGCCAGATGCATTTCTTCGCCGCTGCGTGTTTCACTTCATCGACTTTCCCGAACGCGAGTTCATGAAACAAATCATCAACGTGCATCATCCGGATCTGCCGCGTACCGTCGTCGATCAAGTGCTCTCGGTGTTTTACGAAATCCGCAACATGTCCCGTTTGCGCAAACGTCCGTCGACCAGTGAACTCATCGATTGGATCACCGTATTGCGACAAGCGAACATCGGCGAGGTTCGTCTCGAACAACCCCTGCCGTTTCTCGGCGCGCTACTGAAAAAAGAGCAAGACCTCGTGGCTTTTGCCGACCAACTTTCGGGAGGGCGCAAGTACCGCTCATAGGCTGTTTTGCGCATGAATTTTTCTATTTGAAAAAGGGCTTGACGCCGCACGCGAAACGAGCGAACACATGATCAATCCTCTCGTTGTTTCGACATCGAGTGGGGGTCTTCAGCGAATCGCAAGATTCGCAATCCAACGAGCCGTCAGCTGCCAGCGCACAATAAGGTGTTGACTGAGTCCAGGGGTCGGTGAAATTGGGCGGAAGAGGTTATCATCATGGCTCTCAATGCATATCTCCGTTTGAAGGGGCAGAAGCAAGGCGAAATCAAGGGTTCCGTGACGCAAAAGGGTCGCGAGAACAGCATCATGGTCATTGCGGTCTCGCACGAGATCATCAGCCCGCGTGATCCCGCCAGCGGTTTGCCCACCGGCAAGCGTATGCACAAGCCCTTCGTGATCACGAAGGAGCTCGATAAGTCGTCGCCGCTTCTCTACAATTGCCTCGTCAACAACGAGAACATCACCGAGTGGAAGATCGACCACTACACGCCGCAAGTGAAGGCGCAACAAGGCGTCGGCACCGAGGTCAACCACTACACGGTTCGTCTGATCAACGCGAACATCGCGTCGATCAATATGCGCATGCCCAACAACCGC
>JANORL010001331.1:0-4234 GCA_031415295.1 Polyangiaceae bacterium
GTGTAGCTAAGATCTTGGTAGCGAAGTGCTTCCTCAAAAGTGGCAACGGCTTCGGCGTGTCTACCCATATCATCCAATACCCGAGCTTTGGCGATGCCAGCGGCATAACGATACCAGTCTTCTTCGAACCCCAATTGCTCCAGCTTTTCACAAGCTTGCAAGGCTTCCTCGTATCGTCCTGCTTGCCACAAGATGAGCTCGCGGCGCGAGGCAACGCTTCGTGCCATCCAGCCGTCGTGGTCACGATAGAGATTGGTTTTTTCGAATTCATCGAGCCCAGCCAGGATTTCGTCCCAACGCTCTTCTTCGACCAGCGGAAACGTGTCGACGATTCCCCACTCCATCGCGTCTTGGATCTCGAGTCGATCGAAGCAAAGCCCGCACACATGCACGGTCCATTTGCCATTGCGACCGGCGTAGGTCGCGGTCGCGGGACGTTGCTTGCAGCGCGGACAGGTTGCAGAAGTTTCGTTATGATCTGATTCCATAGGGGTCTCCGTCTCACCACAGTTCGGATGTCAATTCGGCCGCGGGCATTTGTTGTTCTCCCACAGTCCATACTTGTAGCAGTAGGCCTGGCATGAACCGCAATCTTTATGCGTACCGAAAATGCTGCCTGGTGGTAGCCTTATGTTCGCAAAACATTCTAACGTTAGTGCATCGCACCATTTCTCGAGCTTCTGCGTTCGTCTCACCGCCGCTATCGCCTCCTCCGTCGCCACCGCCGCAACATACACCACCAGCGTCACGCCCGCCGCCATCAGGATGACCGGACCCACAGCGATCGATCCTGCAAGTACTTGCGCGATCCCTAGCGGTCCCCGCGAATCCCGCAATGACTCGCCACCCGACATCGGCTCGGACGAACGCATCGGCATAACCGACGACGGTATTGACAACGTCGTCAACGCCTGCATCAAACACGACTCCAACCCCTCGTGATGCAACGTCGAACTGCGCAGCTTGACCTCCTGCACATCCCCGCCACCCGCGGGCACCTTCGCCTCGACCTTCATCACGTGCGAAAACGTCCGCAACTCATTCGCATGCTCCTTTATGCACACACGCATCGGCTCGGTCACCGACTCCGGGAACGACCAATCGCTCGCCGCCGCGGCGCCACCTGATGCATGCTGCACCATCTTGTATTCCTCCCCCATTGCACCTCCACAACCAGCCAGCACAAGCCCCGACCCATAGCCGCCACCGCCAAACCCGCAAATATCTTCTGTACCCGCATGATGTTCCGCCTTCGCCCTCGGCCCAATCCTACCCCATGCCCAGCCCGCACGATGGTACGCGAGACCGCTGCGCTAAGGCAAGTTTCTTAACTCGAAACCGCGTCCTGAGGGGCCAGGAACGGTGGGGAAAAGCCAGTACGCTCTGCCAATCATCGCGGTCCAGTATTGGCGCGTGTCGGTATCGAGCGACGCGACCCACGCATTGTGCGCTGCTTAGGCGTTAATATCGGGAAGAACGCGATGACGCCCTTCATTGCCCAACCAAGCCAACACCAAAAGCTCGATTTGGTATCGAGGCGCGAAAACTTCCGGGTAGCGACGACGGAGGACCAGGGGGATTTGTTCGGGAAAAAGGGGGAGTAGCTGGCTCACGCGTTACAAGGGACTTTGCACGGTCCTCGCTCCGTGGCAGTCTGCGCCCGCCATGAGGATCCACGACGTCACCATCCAAAACTTCCGAGGCATCGACAAGCCTCAACGGTTCAGCTTCTGCGAGCCCGAGACGGACGAACCGCGGCGGTTGACCGTGCTCGTCGGCCCTAACACGAGCGGCAAGACGACGGCACTCGATGCAATTCACCTTCTGTTCGAGGTCATCGCGAATCTCGGCAACCCCAATTTTCGAGACGACTTCAACCCATACGACGTCACATTGCGCCCGGATCCGCACTTTCCCATTCGCATTGGCTTGCGTTTTTCTCTTCAACCGGGGGAATACGAAGCCATTGCCGAATTACAGCAGGCCCTTGGTGATCCTCCACCACCCGCCCCATCCGGACCCTGCGAAGTGCAAATTCGTTGGCCGCCCAAGGAAGGCGTCGAAGGCATCAAAAGCGTACTCGAACAAGCATCCCCCTGGGGAGCGAACTTCCTTCTGCGTGGTCGAGCGGCTGCCCGCCGGGCCAAAAAGCTGAGGCTGAAGACCGAGGAGATCTTCGATCGTGTCGGTGGCGTCTTGTATCTCGATCAGCATCGGAGTGTAAAACTTGCCGTCCCGAGCACGCGCACGGCATTGGAGGAGGAACTTCGCGAAGACGCGCGAAGTCGCGACGTGCTCCCATGGCTCGAGCTACAGTCCCGACTCGATCAACGATGGGACCCGGCGACGCAAGGCCCGAGCAATTGGAGCCGGATCAAGGCGACGTTCGAAGCGCTTGCTACACCGTCGGCGATCGACGACATGAAGGCATTCGACGAGGGGTTCGACCTTCGTTTTCGGCAAGGCAATCGATTCTATTACACGGGAGGATTGAGTTACGGTCAATCTCAAATCTTGCGTTTTGCGACGAACTTCACGGCCTTTCGAGCCGTCCGCTCGGTGATTCTCATCGACGAGGTCGAGTTGCACCTGCATCCCATTTGGCAACGCAAACTCCTCCATTTCATGCGCAAAGGTGGCAATGGGCAGGACAACCAATTTATCGTCACGACGCATTCCACATCGATTGCCGACAACTTGCACCCCAATGAAATGATGAAGCTTGGAGACATCGATGGCGACGGATGAGATCCGACTGGTCTGTGAAGAACGGTCCACCAGGTTCGCTCGTGAACGAAGTGCGCGCGATTCTCGTTCATGTCATGGGGTCAGTCGACGAGAGCGCTGGGTAATTCCAGCTACATCGAAGGCTGGTCGTCCAGTGTCACTGCTCACCCAGGTCATCTCGAAGGCTGGTCGACGGGGCAAAAGCTCACCCAGGTCAGCTCGATGGCCCGTCGACGGGGCAAAAAGGTCACCCAGGTCAGGTCGATGAGCCGTCGTTCAGGAATGTGGCTCACCCAGGTCATCTCGATGGCCTGACGATGGGGGTTGAAGAGGGTATCGAAGAGGGCGCGATGTTTCGAAGAAACCAACAAATCTTTGCAACGCGCTCCATTTTTTTGACAAGCTCGACACGAGGGTTGTACGGTTCGGTTTCCTTTCGCGCAGGACCGACCCTTTATGCCCCCCATCCTCCAGCGCCTTTCTCTTACCGCCTATCGAGGGATCGTCGATCTTGTGCTAGACGGTATGTCTCCCATCAACCTTATCGTTGGTTCGAACAACGCAGGCAAAAGCACCATCCTTGAAGCGGCGGGGATTGTCCTCCGCCCACCGGATCCCTGGCAATGGCTCGACACGGTTCGTCTGCGCGATATCGATATTGACGTTGCTCAGGGCATTTGGTCCCTGTTCCCAGGAACCCAGGCGGTTCTTCCGGATGATGGCCAATACGAATCAGCACCCATCGTCCTCGATGCACAAATCCAGGACAAGGCGCGCCATTTGGTTGCATCGGCGTGGGCCACCGAGGTGGAAGGCGTTTCGACAGGTGCACGCGACGGTGGTCGTGACGGCTATGGTCCTTCGCAGGAATTGCCTCTCGTGGGCGCGGGGCTCGAACTCAACGTGCGCGTGGAAGTCAGCGTCGATGGCGCCCCGCCCATTGAACTTCGCTTTCCGGCACCGAAGGCGGTCATGCATGAGGTAACCATGCATCGAGTATTTACGGTAAGCCCGGCCGCGCATGGTTCGACGGAGTTCTTGGTACGCATGTTGAGCGATGTGATCAAAATGGGTCGGAAGGACACGGCGCTGAAGCTGCTGAAGATCTTCGATCCTGACGTGGAAGATATCGACATCGCGGCCACAGGTCGGAGCCATACGGTCCGTGTCCGGCACGCCCGCCGCAGGGTCGTCGACTTGTCGTCGTTCGGCGACGGAATGCGCCGTGCGACGGCCCTAGCGCTTGCGCTTACTCGTGCTGCGCAAGGGGTGCTTCTGATTGATGAAATCGAAGTGGGCATTCACCATGCCGTTTTGCAAAAAGTGCTCGGCCAGCTTTGGGAAGCAGCCGAAACATCCAACGTTCAAATCCTCGCCACGACGCACAGCCTGGAAGCGATCGATGCATTGCTTGGAGCTCTCGAAGCGCATGGAGCGACGGAGTCGCTTGCTGCATATTGGGTTCAATGCATGGGCGCTGTACGCGCTGGGGCCGGAGGCCGAGCGG
>JANORL010001332.1:0-5966 GCA_031415295.1 Polyangiaceae bacterium
AAACTCTAGGGGTTTTTTTGGTGAATTTTAAAAAAAAATTTTTATATGTTCGTGTATTTCGCGGCTTTGGATAATCCCACGACGTTCGCAATGGTTGCCGCTCAATCTATGACCGCCAAGGCTTCTACGCCCACATCACGCGAACCTTGCGCCCTTTTTTCGTCACGGTGTCTTCGTAACGCACTTTCGCGTCGTGTGAAACTCAAGTTGGCTGCATGCACGGGTTACCGTCCCGTGGGTATGACCGCCGAGGCTCGTTGAATATTTCTCTCGGTCACACCGGCGTTTCAGCCATTCCGTTTTCGACTGCGCCGCACCACGAACCCGGCAATCCCCGCCAAACCCGCAATGCCCGCCATCCACGCCGCTTGGCCCGAAACATTCCCCGCGCCAATGAAACACGATGCGCATCCGCCACGGTGCAGTTCCGCCGCTGGCAGGCTACCCGCTTCAGGAACGCGATTGCTCCCCGCACTCACGAGACCAATTTCAGGCACGTCGTGTTGCACGAATCCTGCCAATTGCAATTGACCTCGAGGCGCAAACGCTAGGTCTTGTGCCACTTGCGTCCCGTGCGATTCTTCCCCCGAGGGAGGTCCGCCCCACACGCCGCGTTTCGGACTGAGGCACTTGATTGCTCCTTTCCAAGGATGTCGAATTGCATAACGCCCCTGGAAATTGCTCACGCCACCTTCGGTCATGATTTTGGAGCCTGTTTCGAGCTTTCCATTTTCTTGCAAAAACTCGCGCCCACCCACAATAGGCGGTGCTTCCCGAAAAACGAGATCTTCGCCGACCGAATCTTTCCCATACCGCGCATGAAGTCGCGTGAGCACCATGCTGTTGCGCGGATCGTATTGATCGCCCGTCGCGGCAGGAACCGCATCTCCGCCAAGCGTCGAGAAATCACCGCCTTCCAGTGGCGAACTCGGACAAGGATCGCACGATTCCGCGCCCCATGAATACTCCGTCACGACGGCGCCGGGGTTTTTCTCGACCGTTTGATCGAACAATGCCGCGTAAAACGCTCCAAATTGAGAACGAGCGTTTTCGGACACATCTAGGTTCGTCGGAATGGTCACGTTTTTGTAGTTGGCCACTTCGTATCGTTTGCCCCGAGCCAAGATGTGCACAATGAGGTCTTGGGTGCCGCCTGAATTGATGAGCCCGAGGCGAATGGGAAGTGCAAAAGCTTCGCTGTCGTAATGGAAACGCAGCGGCGATAGTTTCGCCATGCCTTTTTCGAATTTGACTTTTTTGCTATCGACTTTCGCCACGAAAAACTTCATCCCGGATTGGACGTAAGGTCGCAAGAGCGGAGCTGCACCGGAAGGAATCTTGTATTTGTTGTCGGCGAGCCATTCCTCGAGGCCTGTGGCATCTTTGGCGCTCAATATCACGATTTCGTATTCGCCAACCGTGAATTTCGCTTCGATGGTCACGCCACTTCCGCGAGGCGGCGCTGCGCCCGCCATGGGCGAGGAAGGGACCATATCCATCATGCGCGCGCTCTTGTCGTACGCAGGCGGCTCGTAACAAGGATCCTGCTCCCAATATTCGACGAGCCTCGGAGCGGCGAGTTTGTCGACGCGATCGAAGATCTCGGCCGGTAGCGTCTTCACGTTTTCCTCGCGAAGCACAATCGGAACCGGGACGACCATGGCAAAATTTTCTGGCGGTCCCTGGTAATTGTTTTGCATTGAAAGCACAGTTCGCGTGCCTTCGCGCATCAAGACGACCATCGTCGCATTGTTGAAAAGTTTGGCGTCGGCTCCCCCGACGTAAAACCCACAAAACGCTTTGGCTTCGTGTGTCGTTGCGCTGAGGGCGAGCGCGAGAGGGAGGGCGAGGGCCAAGGAACGTCCAGAAAAATGGCGCATGGCGCGCATGGTCGCATGAAGCGAATCGTTTTGGCAAGACCTTGATCACGGATCGAATCAGATTCGTCACCAGCAGCAGTGCCGATCGTGGTAGGCTCACGCTTGGTTCAATGGTTTTCCGATCCGTGCGGAACTTCAGGAGTTTGCCATCATGATTGTCATTTGTGGCGCGACGGGACAACAAGGTGGCGCGGTCGTCGACGCACTCACTGCATTGGGCCAGGGCCGCCTTCGTGGTTTGACGCGGGACGTGACCACCAGCAAAGCCCAGGCACTACGCAAGCGTGGCGTGGATATGGTCCAAGCTGATCTCGGAAATGCCGATAGCCTTGCCGTTGCATTCGACGGAGCGCGCGCCGTGTTTGCCGTGACGCAACCGTGGACGGCCGATTATAAAAAAGCTTCGCCTTGGATCGAAGTCGAACAAGGCCGAGCCATCATTACGGCGGCAGAACGAATGAATGTTGGACATGTGGTGTTGTCGACGGTAATTCTCGATGGAGTGTTTCGAAAAACCGGCGTTCCGCACGTCGATTCGAAAATTGAAATCGAAATAGCTTTGGCCAAATCGAAATTGCCCTGGACCGTGCTTGGACCAGGCACATTCATGGATAACATCGGAACCAAATTTTTTCCTGTCGGACACAAAACCATTCGTGGATTCGTCTCCAAAGAAACCTCGTTGCCCTATATTGCTGTGCGCGATATTGGACGAGCAGCCGCAAAAGTGTTTGCGGATCCATCGCCGTACCTGGGCAAACGGCTGAATCTCATTGCGGGCATGTATGACGGTGACGCGGTATGCAACGCGTTATCCAATGTCTATGGAAGACCTTATCGATGGAAGGCGCCGTCGCGCTTGTTGATGCGTATTTTCGCACCGGAATTTTATAAGATGCGCGAAGGATTCGAGAAATTCGGACGCCCGCCGTTTCCCGCAACATACCTCGAAAACGTCGAATCGACGCGCCAGTTGTTGCCTGACGTCTGGTCGATGGAGTATTATGTACGGTAAAAACGGCCGGGTCCCCGTGCGTAACGCCAATCAAACATCGTTCAGAATACCAGCGCGAGTGCGACGGATTCTTCGATGTTGTGAATGACTTGAGTCGGCATGAACATCGGTGAATACGTCACGCCCACTTTGAGCGCCAAAGGCGACGCAATCCACCATTCGATTTTCGCCGTGCCTTCGGGGGCTAGCGGAAACCCAAGCGCATCTTGCGTGGCTTGATCCGTCGTCGGCTCGAAATTCGCATCCGCGAGCTGCGGACTAGCCGAAAACTTACCCACTCGAACGCCAGCACCAAAGACGAGTGCAAATGGCCATTCTTGTTCCCGTAGGCGGAAATTCAAACCAGCCGATACCGAAAGTTGTGCAAAATCCGGCACGCCTTTGTCCACACTCGTTTGCAGACGCGCGATCACCGGCAGCGAAAGATGCGGTCCAAGATGCAGCTCGGCACCCACGCGTGGATAGATGCCAGGCACCAAACCACCTTGACCAACCACTTGATACACTCCCACACCAGCTTCGACATGGAAGCCAACGCCGAAGAGTCCGTA
This sequence comes from Polyangiaceae bacterium, assembly GCA_031415295.1. GTDB lineage: Bacteria > Myxococcota_A > Polyangia > Polyangiales > Polyangiaceae > Polyangium. Next base: position 3,447 of record JANORL010001332.1, read on the forward strand.
GGTGGCCTTTACTTTTCGCGGATCCTGTTCCTCGGCACTTGCCGCGGTTGCCGCAAACAAAACGGCACTGCAACCAAGGCCAACGAGAGCGGTTTTCCAAATTCGAATGGCAGAACGCATGCCATTTTTTATCGGCTAAACCCCATTGCCGTCAAGCACTGAGCACAGGTGCGGGGCATTTTTGTGTCCGCAAGCATCGCCTACTCGGACCCAATTTGTACGGATATGTACTATTTCGTGATGATCAAGGAACGATCGACACGCTGAACGTATCGCGGGTAACGCCCGCATCGTCAATCACGGTACCTGCAAGCTCCGTCGCATTCACCTCGAACAATACCGCATGCCGAAATGCACCAGAGACGACTCGCTGGGCACACGTCGGTCGATCGATGTTCTCGTCGATATCGCCAAGGATTCCGCCTCCACCACCCGTGGTGAGAAATGTTCGACCGTTTAAATCGAAACGTTCGTAGCCATGCATATGCGCTTGAATGACGAGACGCACGCCATTGGTATCGAAAATGGGCTCGAATTGCGCACGCGCCATCGTATCTTCCGATTTGTCCCCGCACGTCACCCACGGTTTATGAAAATATACGACCGAAGCTCGAAAATTCGGTTTTGCCGCAGCATCGGCCAATGATTTCGCAAGCCAAATACCTTGGGGAGAACCAAGGCTCAGGTCGAGTTCCGTATCCAGCGAAAAAAACCAGATACCAGCCGATTCGAACCGATAATACTCTTCGGTGCCATCAAACCCGGCTCCGCCAAAAAAACGCTTGTAGTATTCGTCGAGTTCTTCGGGCCTTTCCAATTCGTGGTTTCCAACCGAAGGCAAAAATGCGCCTTGTGCGAGCAATGGCTGCATTCGCGGAAACCAGGAAGCCCACGTTTCGAGTCCCGAAGCGTAATACTGGATGTCGCCACCATGCACTGTGAAATCGAAACCTTTCGGCAAAATCTTGCCGAGGAGTTTTTCGGTAATGCCATTCAAACCGGGATTTGTATCACCGATGGCCAGAAATCGAAAGGAATCGCCCACTGATCGCGCCGTACAAACACGCCCGGATAAATTCGTATCGGCTTCGAGTCGATAACGGTAACAGGTACCTGCCGATAGCCCCGAAAGCGCAGCTTCGTGCATGTAATACGTCCCCGCTTCGTCTTTCGGGGCTGTTGGGTCGAGCGCTGCGATGTTTGTCGTTGTCACCTCAAAAGCAGTTTCCACCGCAGCAGCCGTACGTTTTTCCCCGCCGTTCTCCGGCTCGAACGTCAATCCTCCTTTGATTCCTGGGCGACACGTTTCCCAACGGACGACAGCGTTCGTCCCATCGACGCGAAGCGCCCAAGGCCCTTTGCCGATTCCTGTCGCGCTCGTGCACGTCTCCTCTGGCGGCGGCTCTCCGGTGCTCGATGGAGGCGCTTTCGTCCCGCAGGCGGGAAGCAGCAACGATGTGATGAAAAGAATGGCGGAAGGTCGGGTAAAGAAGAGACACATGATCCGATGATAGCGCATCCAATGACTGGATCGCTATCGTCAATATCAAGGTGCTGACGTGAATTTTGCCGTGCGCGTCTGCTTGAGAACGAACGTACTTTCGGGGTCGTACGCGGTATCCGGTGTGCCTTTGCGGCTCCGGACCATTTCGACATTGATATCACACGTTTCGGGTTTGTCGGTGTTGGTTGAAACGAGCGTTCCACCCGAAATCGTGTGCGTACCCGTATCGCCGGGAATGTCGATCGTGCGATTAAAAATGCACGTTCCGCTGAGTTCGATGGTCATGTCGTCCATGGTTCCCGCAGGGGACCACGTGATCATGATGTTTTGGGTGCGCGACGTGCTCATGTTTGGCACTTGAAACGAAAAGGGCCCCGGCAACGTGCCCGTGCTCGCTGGCGCGTCGTCATCGTCTGCGCGTTGTAGGTCCACGACAAACTCCGTGTTTTCCGCAGCCGTAGGAAAGTCGATTTCATACGTGCCCGTACCTTGTGCCTCCATTTCAGTACGTTTACCTCCCCCAATGGCAAAAATGCCGTCTCCATTCGAAAGATCGACGTACGTGTTGCTGTTGGGTCCCCCGACTTTCAGACTTGCCAACACCGTCGTCGCGGCATCCGTGGTGGCATTGGCCGTAATGAACGCCGCGATACCAGCCGTGCGAATGTTCTTCGAATCCACCGTTTCCGTACAGGCGCTCAGTAGAAGAAAGCCAAGGCATAACGACGGTCCGAATTTTAGTTTCTCAATCATGGTAAGTTACTCTCTTGCCTGGGTTCGATGTGTGGGTCCACGTCGCGCACGAAAACATGAGCGAGCAGCCCACGCGTTCAGCGTATCCGAATTGCACACGAATGCAGCCCCCAAAGCGCTACATTGTAGTGTCGTCTCAAGCTATTAGCGCCTCACCCCCCGGCCCCCTCTCCAACTCCGCGCCTATGGCGCTGCGTGGAGAGTCCCGACGAGGCGTTCGCCTCACCCACCAGAGATGAAAGCGGATCACAACGATCTCGGGG
>JANORL010001333.1:0-1659 GCA_031415295.1 Polyangiaceae bacterium
TTTTTCGATAGAGTGCCTCTGCGATAATGGAGTCCCGCGTAATCACGAGAATATAGGTATAACGAATATCAGTGACGACAAAATCAAACTGGCAACGTGAGGGCTTTGATGACGCTGAGGGCTCCAATCGAAAGAAACGAGCCGGCAGTTTTGCGTCGGACGGTTGCTCGGTTGCGACTAAGTCGCGAAATGTTTCCATCGCTTCAATGAGATTGGATTTCCCTGACGCGTTCGCTCCGTAGAACGCACTAATACGTAGCAACCGTAGACCCAACGCGGGTATCTCTACGACCGCGCGCGTCTCCTCGGCCGGCGCAAGCATGCTGAAGACCGTTTCGTCCTTAAACGAAAGGAAGTTCTCCACCAGGAATTGAATCAGCATGAGGACCGAAATAGTCCCCTACGGCGCGACTGTCAAGAAAACGGCGAATAGGCAGCATTGAGAGCTGCTTGATTTCTCGGCGCTGCGGCGGGGCCCCGTTGTTTGAGCCCGGGCTTGGGCGGGCGAGTTCGGGGTGCCGCAAGTGCCGAGAAATCGAGCGCTCTCAATGCGCAGCGTGGGGCTACACCGCCGCTCCCGCTCGTTTCCCCCCAAACCTCTCCGCATGCAGCTTCAGCATCCGCTCCGCCACATTCACCACTTCGCCTACGTCCTTGCCATATCCATCCGCGCGGATTTCCTCGGCAAACGACAACGTCGTCACGGCCCCGCCAATCATCACCACGTGCGATAAATTGTCCGTACGTACCGCGTCGATCACGTCCTTCATCCGCATCATCGTCGTCGTCATCAGCGCCGACAAACCAATGATTTGCGCGTTGTGCTCCTTCGCCGCCGTCAATATCGTTTCGACCGGAACGTTACGCCCCAAATCGTGCACGTCGAATCCGAAATTACGCAGCATCAGCCCCACGATGTTTTTCCCGATATCGTGAATGTCCCCCTTCACGGTCGCGAGAATCACGGTGCCCTTTTTCTCCACATTGCCCGACGCTTCGAGCAAGGGCATCAGCACCCCGACACCGGTCTTCATCGCATCCGCACTCGCAATCAAATGCGGAATGAACTTCTTGCCCGCACCAAACAAATCACCCAAATGGCGAATCGCCGGCGTTAGCACATTCAAGAAAATATCGAATGGCTCGATTCCCTCTTCGAGTCCCCGCTTTACAAGCCCAGGCACCCCGTCTTTGTCCCCATCCACGACAGCATCCCAAATCATGTCCCGTGTCGTCTTCGCGCCAGTCCTCGCGCCAAGTCCTTCGGTTTTTGCATCGGTTTGTCCTGACGCATCCGCACCGAGCAGCTGTCCAGTCTTCGCAGCTTCCAAGATCGCTGCATCACGCTTGCGCCGCGCTTCCAGTGGCACGGCCATGTCGATGTACCGACGACAGCTCTTGTCTCGACCCGCAAACAAACTCGCTGCTGCAACGGTTTCTTGAAGTAGCGGATCCACCGCGTTGCAGATGGCCGAATCGAGGCCCATAGCGATGCATTGTGCAAGGAACGTGTTGTGCACACTCTTTCGCAAAGGCAAACCAAACGACGCGTTGGACAAACCGAGCGTCGTCGCGCAGCCAAGCTCCTGCGAGATAATCCGTATGGTCTCCAAAGTTTGCGCCGCCGCCTCAGGTGCCGCACTTACCGGGATCGAGATG
>JANORL010001334.1:0-6730 GCA_031415295.1 Polyangiaceae bacterium
GCCCCAAACCCCGCCGGATGAGAGAATTGAGAGCGATTTGCAGCTCACCCCTCGAGCAGCCCAATACGCAAGATGTCCTTGAGCGACCGGAGTTTTTCCTCGCCACGATCGTTCGTCGTGCGTAGCAATGCGACGTCGCTCGGAACGTAATGCCCCGTACGCTCGCGCCGCCATAGTTTACGCGCGGGACGATAACCACCATCGACTTCCGCCCGCGCCAATACGCCACTCCAATACACGCGACGACGCCTTTGCTCCGGCACGATACTGCGAGGGAAAGCCTCGAGTTTCTTCTCGTCGAGGTCCGCCGCCGTGAATCCCCGCGAGCGGACACCTACCGTCCCGTAAAAATCGAAAAACAAAGCGAGCATCGTGGCTAGCACAAAGAATTCGCCATTGTTGCGCGCAAGCCGAATGAGTCTCCCGTCGACTTCGAGATCCACGCCTGTCGGGCATAACATGTCGTAAAGCGGTCCCACTTTTTCTCGGGCGAACGTTGCATCATGAAATGCGCTGCGTAGGGCAAAGTGAAACGGCATGCGGCCGAATGTGTCAACGGCATCGATTCGCGCTCCTTGATCGCATAACGTTGCGGCAAGAACGACATTGCCGGCATAAGCGGCCATCATGAGTGGTGTGAGGCCCATCATGTTCCGGTGTTCAATGCCGTATCGCTTCATGTCCGTGATGACTTTCCCCGAATCCTTCGCGTCGTACACGGGCAGCAATCGCTCGCGCGCAAGCGTCCCGGTATCGGCGAAACTCTTCGGTGATTGATAAGCAGCTTTGGCTTTGATGGCCCTGCCTAAGGGCGAAAGCTGATGGAACGCAGCGAAATCGTAAAGCTGCTGCTTTGCTTTCGTAAACACGCTGCCCGGTGCAAATACTTTATCGTGTGTTGCGACGAACCCTTCGTCATCGAGCACGGGCCATGGAACGGGCGTAATCCGAAGAATATTCTTGCGGATCGCATCTGCTTGCTCTTGTTTTCCTTGCAGTTCGAGCTTGCGCGCCTCGCGTTGCCAATCTTCGAGCGATGAAGCCTTTGCCGTAAACGCCGTCACGTCTTCGGAAAACGTAACGCGAAGCAAACCCAACAATGGATGTTCCACATCGCTTTCGATGATGTAAATCGTCTCGACAGCACGCGTCAGCGCTACGTAAAGCCCATTGACAAAGAATTTGTAAATCTCGAGCGATTTGTCCGCGCGGTCCTTCGCCCGGGCAAACGTAAGCGAATCGGTGTCCAGCACCGCTTGCGTGATCCCTGATGCGATATCGCCGTACGCAACACGTTCCGTCGACACCATGTTGTATAGAATCACCGAATCGTATTCGAGCCCTTTCGCCTCGTGAATGGAGAAGATGAGCGGCGTCGAAAAACGTTGTTTTGCCTCGGTTTTCTGTTCGTCGTTGAGTACGATTACCGCGACCCGCGCGGATCCTCGAAGTCGTTTGTCGAGCTCCCGCAGCACCGCATCTTTCTTGACGAGTCCCACGACGTTCCCTTCCAATGTCGACGCGGGTAATACGAGTGCCGTGCTTTCTCGATCGACCGAACCAAAACGCGCGTTTTTTACTTTGAGCAGCGAATTGGCAAGTTCGCAGACCGTCTTGCTACTGCGATAGTTGGCTTCCAGGATGTGAACCTTCGCTTCGAGAGCTTCCTTTTCGTGCGAATAAAAAAGACTCTTGACCTTCGACCACGAGAAAAAATTCGGGTGAACGATCTGGTTCGCATCTCCGCAAAGCAAGAATTGCCGCGGCGATTTCAACATCGCGAGAACCAGAGCTAGTTCGGCATTCGTGAAATCTTGGACTTCGTCGACGACGATGGCATCGTAATGGCGCTCGGCTTTCGTAATGTACGCGTGAGCGACGATATTCGGATCGTAAAGCCCTGCTTCGGCGAGCCACCCGCGGAATTTTGATAAAATCGGGTAAACAGCGCGACGTTGTTCGACGCTATAGATGGATTGCCGAATGCCAAGGTTCAAATAAGCTTCCTCGGTTAATGGACCTCCGGGGCTGGCCGTGATGACGCCGCGTATTTCTTCAAAAAGCTGGTGGGCACCCGTGAATTTGTAGCTCGACTTGATACGTTCGAACAAGGCGCGGAAGTCCTTGAGCGTGACGGCTCGTCCGCGCGGAACTTCTACCGATGCGAGGAGTTTGGCAAAACTCAAAAAATCAACGTTTTGGTGGGGACCCTCGTGTCCATGCGCAAAGTAAAGCGATGCTGCGTTTTCCGCGAGAAACGCCGATTGCGTGACATACAGGACGTCTCCGGGAATTTCGCGCAGCTTGGTCAGGGTGAGCGCGGTTTTTCCGCTGCCCGCGCAACCCACGACAATGATTGGTAAAGGCAATGCGTGAATCTCGGCTTGCCGATCGTCGAACGAGATCGGCTGCTCGAGCATGTGAAATGTGGTTCGTCCCGGATGCAAGTAGCGAGCTGGTTTGACGGGTTCAAGTGTTGCGACATCCGAAGCTGCGGATATCTCGCCCGCGTTTTCCTCGTTGATTCGTGCGCCCCGAAGGAATCGCGAGCGGTCATAGGCGTGTTTCTCAATGAACTCGAGCGCGAGGCAAGCGCGGCGGCCTCCATGCTCGACGAACGACAAAAGCAGTCGCGCGTCGTAGTCGAGTTTGGCGCGGAAGAATTCTCGGCCGGTGAGTTTTTTGACGTCTGCGGATCGCAGATCGTCGCGTTCGATGGCTGCGCGCACTTTTTCGAACGACGTGGTGAACTTCTTGGGGATATCGAGGCCAATGTGTGTGAGAAACAGCATCGGGATGTGTCCCTAGTTGAGATCAAGACAGAACGCTAGACGGTAAAACGACAAACCCCAAGTTTGTCGACGTCGCCTCGGGACCTATCGCGGTTTGCCCGATCAATGCCGCTCGTTCAGCGCTCGCACGACACCTCCAAGCGCGGAAAGTCGGTACCCGGCCCGACCCGTAATCTCGAGAGGAACGCGCGTGCCGTCTAGCTGCTCGAGGCACCGATCCAGTGTGCCCACACGTTGCTGCAAGTACCTCGTGATTTCGGCGCGTATGTCAATGATGTCCGAGCCGTCGGTCACGTTCGTATTGCCGAGCGAAATGCCATCTTCCTGCGCCACTCCAGCATAATACAATCCCCACGCGACGATGATATCGTCGTCTTTGCGGAAAGCTTGCCAAGAGGTTTGCCACGTAGCAACGTCGACGCCATCCATGAGTCGTTCGGCAGACAATGCAATGTGAGCAGGCGTCGCCGGTCCCAACGGCTCGCGCGGCGCCACAATGGCCTCGTACGTCTCACCGGTAGCTGGGCGATACGCCGTCCAATGAACGATTTCCGGCTTGGGTCGTAATGGTTCCGATAGGGGCCACGCATTCGCCTCGCCTTGTACGCAAACGATTCGCGGCCATAACGCTTGCAAACGGGCGTCGAAACGCGGAGGTCGTTGATGGGCACGCGTGGTCGCAGTCATGTGATGACGTCGCGAATTGACTTCGGTGGCGAAGTATTCTTGTTGCTTCACCATGGCCTGGAAAGGATCCAGCAATCGCTCGAAGGACAAACCTGGGGGCTCGATCATCGAGAGCACTTCGGCCAATGCTTCGATCGTCGATACGCACAATTCTGCCGGTTGTCGACGAATACGGTAATCGCTGGGCTTTCGTGGCGCAAATGCTACGCGCGGAAGTGCTGCCAATGCAGGATTGGATCGTAGCAGCGAGTTTGCTTGTGACCACGTTCCGTCGAGCACGATCAAGGTCAGGTCTTGGTCAGGAGGTAATGTCGTGACATCGCGCGCGTCGGGTCCTGGGAACAGAACGGCGACGAACGAAGGCGACGGTGTTGCCACGAGTGCTTGAACGACAGGATCGCTGGAGAAGTCATAAGCGACGCGCAGAATGGAGTTTGGCAGGGCCAGGTGCGCCATGTGTGCCGTGCCGATACCCATACGCCGCTCGCGCGGGTGCTGAAGCAATACGATTTTGGTGCGTGTGGGCAATGTCGGAATATGGGCGCAATAACAGACGACGGTGGGCCGTCGACAACGTGGGCAAACCGAGCGAAACGAATCACCACTTTCATCACGCAATAACTTGTTCATGATGCTCCGTCCTGTAGCTGCTCGATTTGAAGCGTACGGGCGCGACGACACATACGTACGGAAAGATCGACACCAATGGCGTCGAGTCCGAGCGAATTCGCTGCAGCCAACACGGTTCCGAAGCCGCAGAAAGGGTCGACGATGGTGCGTGTCGATGTTTGCGATTCGACGAAGCGACACGCGTCCAAGCAGACGTTGACGCCCATGGATTTGGTGCTCGGTTTGAACCCTGCATCGGCAATCACGTGGGCCGTGGCGCGAGGTCGCATTGGGTTCCATGCGCGCGCAAAACAGAGGAAATGCGCATACGTTGCCCGTCCGAACGTTTCGGTGTCGGGGGGCACGACGCACACGATGCGGTGAAAGATTGTCGCCATTCCAGCATTTTCCGCAGCTTTGCTGACCAGAAATCCCTTATCGACCCACATGCCGCCATGGCGAATATCACTCTGGAAGAAAATCGCCACTCCTTCGTCGGGCACGCTGTCCATGGTGATCCGCGCGCAGTCTTCGAACCAGCGTTTCCACTCGTCGAATCCGAGATGTGGGACTTCCGAGATGTCCGGTAGTGAGGTGACCACGCTGGCTCCAGGGAGGCGTCCTTGTTCACGCAGCCAGTCGAGCGCATCGGCATGATGAACGACGCGGCTTGGCGCCCGGATTGGCGTGGGAATTGGCGTGGGGATTGGCGTGGGGATTGGCGTGGGAATTGGCGTGGCAGGGAGGGGTGCTTCGGACATGGGCCGGCTACAGTAGCGCAATCTGTGACGTTACGAGCAAATCATTTTTGTAACGCTTTTAATTCATCGCGGAGTTTTTTAGGCGGGCGAGTCCTTCTTGGTAACGCTCCAATGCCTCGGTGTCCGGTTCCTCCAGGAGTCGTATCCATATTCATATCCCTTGACGCTTCGCTGATTTCATGTTCTCGTCATGGCCATGCGCGTTAGCCAAATTTCACGTTGGATTCTTTTGGGTGCTCTTGGGGCGGGTTGTTCTTCGGAACCAATAACCAATGGGACTTCCAGCGCTGCGAGCAGCAGTGGCGGAGGCATCGGCGGTAGCGGCGGAATGTCGGCCAGCAGTAGCGGCGAAATGGTTTCGAGCAGTAGCAGCAGTAGTAGCGGAATCGCGACGGGCGGTGCTGGTGGAGTCGGTGGAATGGGCGGCATGGCGACCGGTGGGGCAGGGGGTAATGCTGGGACGGGCAGTAGCGGAGGCGCCGGCGGAAGTGGTGGCAATGCAGCCTGTCCCGCGGGGGAACACCTTTGCGATTTGGTTTGCGAATCCAATACGTCCCTGGAAACGTGCGGCAGCGCGTGTGATCCGTGTCCGGAAATTCCTAATGGCACGGCAACGTGTAATGGATCCGTATGCGGCGCGTTATGCGATGCTGGCGAAAAACTATGCAATAGTGCCTGCGTTGCGACGTGTTTCACGTGTCCCGTTGCACCCATTGAACGATGCGCGGCTGGATTCGATCCGTATACGTTTACCGAACAATCCGTTTCGACGGCCGTCAAGGGAATCTCGAATGCCCGCATTCAAGTAGACCCGGCAGGATTCATTCACGCAGCGTTTACGAATCGTACAGTGCCCGTGCATATCGAATACGCAAGCAATCGTTCCGGCGCGTGGGTCGTCGAAACGGTCGCGAATGCATCGGCACAACCGAGCGCTGGAGTCTCGAGCGCGCATCTGGTCATGGGCGCGTGTGGCGCTCCGTTTGTCGCGTATATGCGCACGCATGTGCCCGCAGGATCCATGACCGGCGTGCAACAAATGTGGCTGGCCGCGAAAACCGGCGCGACCTGGACCGAACAACTCGTGCCCGTACCAACCAATTCAATGGACATGACGCCTTCGACCGCCGTGTCGTCGTTCGATATCACGTCGGACGATACAGGCGTGATGTACGCCGTGGCGCGTATCGTGAATACCGCATTCGTCATGCAACGAAGTCTCGCGGGCGTGTGGACGACGGAAACGCTTCCGTTTTCGGTCACCGGTATCGAAACTCCCGTGTTGTCGGTGCATCCAACGATGGACGTGATTCTCGCTTATGGCAACCCACCCAAAATAGCCGTGAAAGAAGGAGGCGTGTGGGTCGAGTCGGCCGTGCCTGGGGCCAAAAATCTCCTCAGTTCGAGCTTTAATGATCAGCCACGAATTGGCGTGGCCGCGGATGCAGAAGGGACCGTGTACCTCGCGTGGGCCGCTGGCGAACCCAATGGCAGCGATTCGTTGTACGTGAGTCGTCGCGTGGCCGGAACGTGGACGACGCCTGTGCAACATTCAACTGCGACCGGTTGGGCTGGCGATAATCTACACGTTTGGGTGGACGCGAAAAACTACGCGCGGATGACGCAGGAAACGTATGCAACGGGTGGTTCTGTTTCGCCGCAATGGTCACTTGTGGAAGACGACGGGTGGCTCAAGCGAGGCATTTCGACAGGCACGAGCGGCACGGCTGTAGGAAATACCGATGACGTAGGACGACTCTTTTTGCTGGTGGACGACAATGCGGGGCTCAAAATTCGTTATGCGTCTTGTGCTACGTGTTCGGGCGCATCTTGTCCGCAGATCGTCGCGGCAGCAGGTGTCGTCGGGACCGCGTTGGCTTT
>JANORL010001335.1:0-2057 GCA_031415295.1 Polyangiaceae bacterium
TGATTGAACAGTTTGCCGAAGTCTTGGCTCGTATCATGGGGCTCCGCAAATCCGGCAACCTGGATGAAGCGCAGAAACTCGTCAGTGAAACCGCCGACGGCATGTTTGGTTCATTGCGGACGATGATCGACCAAGTGGATGCAAGCACGGCGGCTGGCCTTTTGGGGGCGCGTGAAAAGATCGCGGTGTACGCGGCTCTGACTGCGGAAGAAGCAGAAATTGCGGCATTGAAGGGAGACGCGCGCAAGGCCCAAACCCGCCGTCGTCGAGCGTTGGAGCTGTACCTCGAAGCTTCGCGTCTAGGCGAACTCGATACTCATTCGCGTGCCAACGTTGAAGCGTTGCGACAATGGGTCGACGTGTCGCGAATGGAAACGCGTTATCGTGAATTGCTCGAGCGGTTGCCGCATGCGGATTGACGGACGAGGAAACGGTTGAAACATTGCAGTTGCCTTCCGCGCGTTGATCGGCCATGGAAGCGCTCATGACTATGCAAGGTCCGGATCCCGCTGCGCTCGACCGCGTTGCTTTGGCTGCACTGTCCCGCGTAGCCGATGGCATGACATTGGGGCTTGGTACGGGGCGAGCGGCTGAAGCGTTTATTGAGCGTTTAGGCGAAAAAGTTCGTCGTGGAATGCGTGTACGTGGTGTTCCGACTTCGAAACGTTCGGAAGTATTGGCGCAACGCGTGCAAATCGAATGCGTGACGCTCGAATCGATTGACGGAATCGATATTGCCTTCGATGGAGCGGACGAAGTCACCGCGGATTTGGCATTGACCAAGGGGCTTGGGGGCGCATTGTTGCGCGAACGCGTCGTCGCGTATGAAGCGGAAAAGCTGGTCATATTGGTGACGCCGGAAAAAATCGTGCAAAAGCTTGGCACACGCACGGCGATTCCCATTGAAGTGGTCCCGTTTGCCGTCACGACGGCTTCGAAGCATTTGCGATTGCTTGGGGGCGAACCGGTCGTACGAAATAAGCCGGATGGATTTCCGTTTGTCACGGACAATATGAATTGGATTGTCGATACGAGGTTTTCGCCCATTGACGATCCCGCGCGACTTCACGATGAAGTGCGGCGTATTCCTGGGGTCGTGGATACGGGGTTGTTCGTGGAAATGGCGGATGTGGTGCTGGTGGGCAGTAGCGACGGCGTTATCGAGATGCGCTGAGCGCTCGCATTCGCGCTTTAATTCAAAAATCTCGTATCCCAACCTGCTTTGGGACGAGGTTCTAGCTTCTCTGGGAAAACCTTTGCACTCAGTTGAGCAATTTCGTCGTCATCAACGAGGAAGATGACGGAGCCGAGAACCGTATTTGCTCCTGAAGCGCTCCAGAGCTGCATGATTGCTTGCGCAATTCGACCGGAACTCAACGAAGCGTCTTTTCGAGTACGGATGTCGAGAGTCGACATGATGTCGACGTATCTGATGTGACACTCATCGAAAATATCAAAGACGTACAATCGATTGAGTCTATCAATCAAGAAATGGGGTACGGTGCGAAGGTCAATAAGCCATTTGGGGCGGATTTCGCGGAGCATTGCCTCGAATCGGCTTCCGCGTATGCGATCTACATTGACGATTCCAAGCAAAACTCGTTCGCCTTCTTCAAAGAGCGATAACTGTTCAGGTTTGCGGGGAGTTTGTTGAATGGCGCATGCTGGCGTCTGGGGGGTGGTAGAATGCGCACCGACGACGACTTGCAGGTGGTTAGGTTTTGCAGGTGTCGCCGTAGAGTTTGCGCTCTTGGGAGTGTTGGATGTTATGAGTCTCAGCAGCGGATAGTGTTGACGATCTTTCATGATTCCGCCTCTTCATCCAATGCTTTTTCAAGTTGAATGTAGCTAAGTCGTCCAAGTTCCCACGGCGAGCCCCAAGAGGGGTCCCCAATTTGCCTATCGCCGGTGTTGTCATTCTTGAGATCTCTGTCGTTTATATACGCTCTGCTGTACTATCGTGGCGCCACGCCCGTTAAGGGCCGGATGAGGACATACATTCCTGCTTGGCTTGGGGGCTACCTCCACGCGACGGACCCGCTCGTGCAAGCTGCGGC
>JANORL010001336.1:0-1815 GCA_031415295.1 Polyangiaceae bacterium
GCCAAGCTTGCCAACGGCATCAACGGATTGACCACGTTGATCGCGTCAATGATATCGCCTTGCTTGTACGCCGCCGCGACTTCGAATCCTGTATTCCGCTGTGCATGATACCACGACGGAGTGAGCGGCACCATCGACCAAATGTTGTCAACGAAGTCGCCGACGCCGTCCCCGAGTCCATCGAGAAACCCCGGCTTTTGTGGCTCTGGTGGCGCCGTTTCTTGCGGCAAACCTTGACCACCATTTCCCGTCGTATTCACGTCGACGGGTGGCACGTAGGCGCCGACGTTTGCCGCTTCCTGATTTGAACCAGCCTCGGCGCCATCCACTCGCTTGAGCACCACCACCGTTGGGCCTACGGTAATCGTTGAACCGACTTTCGTTTCCTGCCCCAAGATCTGCGAGCTTTCAAAATACTTGGTTTCATCCGGCGAAAATCCCGTCGGATCGACGAATGCGAGCGGATTGCCGTTGACGTACGCGTATCGATTGAGGCTTTGCCCGTCCCAAATATCCGCAATGATCGGATCCGTCGTCGTAAATCGACCGAGACGCGGATCCATCATCCGGCCCTTCATGTTCACAAGGCCAAATTCGTCGTCTTCCTCGTGCCCTGTATATCCGCGTGTCGTTTTGCTCGTAATGGCTCCCGAAGGCCCGCCCCATTCCGGATTTCTTCGCGCTCCGTATGCATCGTAGCTGCGCCGCTCGTCAATGGAGCCATCTTCCTTCGTGATGACGTCGACCGACCCCAAGTGATCCGTGTGCAAAAACCGCGTTCCTGGCTCTGCTCCACCACGCGTGACCACGGCGATCGCCCGTTCCGGTGAATGCACCCCTACAGCCACCCCTTTGCCGCGGCGACTCCGCGAACGTCGTTTTCGAGCCGTTGGTAATCAATCCCTTTCGGAACGAGCTTGCGCATTTCATCGATCGAGCTGAGCAACGCCGCCGTGATGAGTTTGCGCTTTCCGAGATCGTCGGCAGTTTTGAATGTCGCGTGATCGATCTTTAGGCGGAACTCAAAAACACGCGTTTTTTTGTGGTAGCGTTTAACCTCACCATAGCCCGGGTGGTCCTCTTTGCGCACAATCGCAATAAAGGACCAGCGAGTAAGTGGACCATAATCGGAGGTTTCTAATATAGCATTTATGGCAGGCTCCATCTCGTTGAGAGCCGCAGTGTATTGTGGTGATACATCTGCCTGAATTTCAGCAGACATCCAGAATGTCGTACCCATTGTCCTTACCAGTCCGATTTGTTGAGTGGGGGACGTTGACCGTTGTTCGCGGCCTTATGTTGGAGTATTTTTTCGTGCTGCCACTGATGCATTTCTGCCTTCGTCCCTTCCGCTTCGAATGCCATTATTGCAGTGTGTTGATTGAGGAAAGTTTCCGTATACCGCTTTTTCCCCTGTGTTGTTTCGCCATACTTTAGCACAGCATTGGTTTGCCGATGTCGTAATGAATATCCTTCGGCGGGTGTTGTTGTTCGTAAGTCGTTGTTATGATAAGCCCCGTTCGCTTTCGGCGGCCCTCTTGCCGTTTTCCCACCTTTTCCAACCCCCGCCGCTTTCCTCCCGACAACGATACTCAGAATCGCGACGCCTGCACCGACGGTCGCCGCACCGACCGTATACCAATCGTCGTCGTCCACGGCAAACGCCAAGCTTGCCAACGGCATCAACGGATTGACCACGTTGATCGCGTCGATGATATCGCCTTGCTTGTACGCCGCCGCGACTTCGAATCCTGTATTCCGCTGTGCATGATACCAAGACGGAGTGAGCGGCACCATCGACCAGATGTTGTCAAC
>JANORL010001337.1:0-16910 GCA_031415295.1 Polyangiaceae bacterium
GTCCCCGATTTCGTCGAGGAAAAGCGTGCCGCCATGGGCCTGTTCGAAGTAGCCACGTTTGCGGCTCACGGCGCCCGTGAATGAACCTCGTTCGTGTCCAAACAATTCACTTTCGAACAATTCGTTTGGAATGGCCGCACAGTTTACTTTGACAAACGGGCCGGTGATGCGCGGAGACAAACGATGAATGGCGCGGCTCACGAGTTCTTTTCCGGTGCCGCTTTCGCCCATGATGAGCACGCCGGTTTTCGTGGGCGCAACGCGGTCGATTTCCTTGTAAGCCGTTGCATCGACGCCGCGCGTCCGATCATCTCGTAACGAGCGAGTAGTTCGGTTTCGAGGTCCCGAACTTTGCGCGCCAGTTCCGATGAACGAAGCGCGTTCTTGACGCTGACCAGTACTCGTTCGCGCGTGACGGGTTTTTCGAAAAAGTCGCCGGCACCGAGTTTGATGGCTTTGACCGCGTCGTGAACCGTCGCATGGCCACTGATCACCACGACAGGAAGCGTTCGCGTCGACTCGTCGTGGCGGATGCGTGCGAGCAGTTCGAGGCCTCCGATGCCGGGCAACATCAGGTCGACGATGACGAGATCGACTGGCTTTTGTCCGTGCGTCAGAAGCTCCAGAGCTTCTTCGCCAGACTCGGCTTCGATGACACCATACCCTTCGCCACGAAGGACCAGATCGAGTGTGCGGCGAATGTTTCGTTCGTCATCGACGACGAGCACCGTCGGACTTACGGGAGATTCGCCCGATGGCCGTTGGTCGAGATCGATGGGACTGGAGTGCGTAGGTGTTGGCGGGTTGGACATGCCCTGAACGCCATTCATACGCGTCTAGGAGCGATGCAGGAAGCGGAAGCACTGGCGCGCTGCGCTGGAAAGGGCTAGGGACGCCGTGATGCGCGCGGTTTTCGGTCTTGCTCGAGCGGCTCGGTGCTCGCTGTTGGCGACGGGGTTTGTCGCATTGTCGCTTTTGGCGGGCTGTGACCTGCAAGTCGGCGACGGCAGCAAAGCCACGTTGTCCTACACCGACAATGCCCGCGAAGCGTACGAAGAAGCGATGCGCGCGTACTACAACAAGGCTTGGGATGATGCCCGAGCGCTGTTGTCCGAAGTGCGCAAGCTGTTTCCATACAGCCGCTATGCGCTGGTTGCCGAACTACGTTTGGCCGACTTGAACTTCGAACAAGAGAAGTATGCCGATGCGGTGTCGTCGTACCGCGAGTTCATCCAGAGTCACCGGATGGATCGCGACGTCGAGTACGCGCGGTATCGCATCGCCAAAGCACTCTTTCGTGACATCGACGAAACGTTTCTTCTGCCGCCCGCGGAAGAACGAGATCAAGCCACGGCGCAAGAAGCGTATCGGGAACTCGAGGCAGTTTTACGGGACAATCCGCGTAGCCGTTACTCCGACGACTTGTACAAGATGCTCAAGGCCGTAAAAGGACGACTCGTGCGGCACGAGCTGTATGTCGCAAGGTTTTACCTGCGGCAGGACATGTATCCGGCGACGATCGCGCGCATCGACAACGCGGTGAAAAAATATCCAGGCTCGGATCTGGAACCGGAAGCGTTGATTCTGAAAGCAGAAACGCTGCTCAAGATGAACGAAGAAACGAAGGCTCGGGCGATTTTTCAGCGGGTGATCGATGAATACGGCGGGCCGTTCGCGGTGACTGCGCGCAGGTTCCTCGCGGAACTCGATGCGCGGCCCAAGCGTTCTGTTGATGCAAAACAGGGCGCCGTAAAACAGGGCGCCGCAAAACAGGGGTCTTAGTTCGAATGGATGCTTCGCAAAAACGTCCGACCGCGGGCGTGCGTTACGCCGTCGAACGTCATGGTGACGAAGGAAAAGTCGCCATTTACAGCGGTTTCGCGCACCTACCCGATGTCGATCTGCCGCTCGTCGTGCGTGTCGAACAAGATGACGTCGACGGAAAGACAAACGTCGTAGCCAAAGTCGAAGGTGCGGCAGGGGTGGCGGACGGTTCGGCGCTCGAGCGTGCAGCGGCTGCGCTCATCAAGGCGGCGGCACGTGGCGCCAAGGACGCAGGGCGATCGCTTCCGAGACGAATCGTTCGTTGGCGTGGGCCCTGATTCGAAAAAAAATATGGTAAGGGTCGATCATGGCTGAACAGAGGGTGCCGATGACACCCGAAGGGCAGGCTCGGCTTCGTGAAGAGCTCGAGCGGCTGAAAAAAGTCGAACTGCCCCAGGTCGTCAAAGACATTGGTGTTGCGCGAGATCATGGGGATCTGTCCGAGAACGCGGAGTATCACGCGGCGAAAGAGCGTCAGGGGATGATCGTCGCGCGTATCTCTTCGATCGAGCAGTCGCTCAGTCGCGCCGAAGTGATCGATCCGTCGAAACTGAGCGGCAACAAGGTTCAGTTCGGGGCTCGGGTCAAACTCCTGAACGTCGACACGGAAGAGGAAAACCGGTACCAAATCGTTGGTCCCGAAGAAGCGGACATCAAACTGAGCCGCATCTCGATTTCGTCTCCGTTGGCGCGAGCGCTCATTGCGCGCGAGGTTGGTGACGAGATCAAAGTCGTCATGCCTGCTGGGCCGCGTACGTTCGAAATTCTCGAGATCACTTACGCATGACGGACTTCGGTGGGGACGGGCTGCACGTCCCACCGGCCGCGCCACGACGAAGCGCGAGTCCGAAGCGTGTCGTCAAGGAAGCGAAAGCGACTGAAGCGGACGTCACAGAGCCGCGTCCGCGTAAGCGCGTCGGCGACGTTCCGCTGGGTTGGCGCATGGCCGATGGGTACCTCGCCATCGGTGCATTCCTGTGGCTCGAGATCGCCATTGTCGGGCTGATTCATCGTCGCGAGTTTGTCGGGGTGTACGAGCCCTTGCTCGCATTAAACGCGCTTTGGCCCATCGCATTTGCAGCGGCGGTGCCTGTGGCGGTCGTCTCCGGCGTGATCGTCGAGCTCGCGCGTCATGCGCACGTGATGCTCGCAAGGATCGGCTTGTCGGTCGTGAGTGCGCTTTTTGGGGCAGGGGTGGCAATTGGTGTATCGACCGGTCGTCATCTTGCGGGCGGGGCACGTTTTCCGTTCGTCGCAGGTGTGGCGCTCGTTGGCTTTTTTGCGGCGTTTGCCGTGGGGCCGGTGCTCGCTCGTGCCCTCGTTCCTCGTCGAGACAAACAGTTTGTCCTGCGCATCGTGCTCGGCGTCGTCGCGGTCGAAGTGCTGCTCGCGCTCGTGAATTCGTTGATTCTGCCTCGACTATATCCAGCGTTTCATGGCGCACTCGCGTTGCTGGCGCTGCTTGTCGTACCGTTTGTCACCGTTGCTTTCGACGGTCGAAGCGAGGAACTACCCAAGGCTCCTTCCGTCGAAGCGAAACCCGTGCGTGGCGTGGTCGACCGGTACCTTGGCAAACTCGTGCGTGTGGGGCTGGCGTTGGTGGCGTTCGCTTGGAGCTGCGCGGTTGCGTATCGTTCAGCGGAGCGGATCGCGCCTGCGGACAACATGCGTCTTGTGTACGTGTCGCACGCGCCGGTCGCTTCGTACGCTGTGGAACTTGGCGCGCTTTTGGTGCCGCCGCCGCCGCTCGATGACGCGCAGTTCGCCAATACGCAGCGTCATACGGGTCGCTCGCTCGACTTGAGTGGTCGCGACATTGTGCTCATCACAGTCGATGCTTTGCGGGCCGATCATTTGGGCTCATACGGTTACGAAAAAAAGATCTCGCCGAACTTTGATGCGTTGGCGGCCGGAGGCGTGGTTTTCGAGCACGCGTACACGCCGACGCCGCATACGTCGTACGCAGTCACGTCGCTGATGACGGGCAAATACATTCGGCCGCTCGTGCTGCAAGGATTGGGTGCAGACTCGGAAACTTGGGCTGGGCAATTGCGGCGTTATGGTTACAAAACGGCTGCGTTTTACCCGCCGGCAGTGTTCTTCATCGATGCCGAACGTTTTGCGGCAATGCGCGATCGGGGGCTCGACTTCGAGTACCGCAAGGTCGAGTTTGCAGATGCGTCGCTACGTTCCAAGCAAGTGCACGACTACCTCGATGCAACCAAGACCGACGCGCGAATGTTCATGTGGGTTCATCTTTTCGAACCGCACGAACCTTACGAATCGCATGCCGAATATCCGCTCGGCGACCGAGACATTGATCGCTACGACGCAGAAATTGCTGCGGCTGATGCGGGAATTGGCGAGATCGTTGCCAGTGTTCGGAAGCACCGCCCCAACGCCGTCATCATCGTCACGGCCGATCATGGCGAAGAGTTTCAGGAGCACGGAGGTCGGTACCACGGCACGACGGTGTACGAAGAACAGGTGCGCGTGCCGCTTGTGGTGCATGCCCCGGGGCTGATTGCTCCGCGTCGCGTCGCATCTCCGGTGACCGTCATCGATCTTTTCCCGACGGTGCTTTCTGCGCTCGACATTCCGCGACCCGCTCGCGTGCGCGGTACGGACATCGGCCCATTTATTTTGGGTACCAACAGTCCCGAAGCGTCGACAGGTATCGCGTTTTCGGAAACTGACACGATGACAATGATCGCGCGCGGCCCTTTGAGACTCGTTTGTGCTCGAAGGATAGGCGCATGCGCGTTGTACGACGTCGAGCAAGATCCTCTGCAAACACGGGATTTGTCAGCGGCTCGCGCGGCGGACATGGTGGCCATGCGCGCCGAATTGCGAGGAGTCGAAGGATCGCACGGACGTTACGAAATCGCTGGGTTACGCGTCGAAGGTAAAGGCTGGCCGGATGCGTTGCGGCGTGGAATTGCCGGCGATGCCGACGCCGCTACCGATGTTGCCGCGTTGCTCGACGATGCTGACGTCGCGATTCGTCGTAAGGCGGCTGAGGTGCTGTTCGAACTTCGTCAGAGTGAAGCGACCGCGATGATGCGTTTGGCGCTGATGCGCGACGAAGACGACATCGTAAAGCGTTGGTGCGCGCTGGGACTCACGCGACTTGGCGAAGGAGCGCCGCTCACGCGAGAACTCGTGACCGATGCGGATCCCGCGTGGCGTCATGGTGCCGCGTTGGCTCTTGCAGAATCAGGCGATGCTCGAGGTGAATCGGAACTCGTTTCCTGGCTGCAACAAAGTTACGTAAAACGAGATTCGGACAAGGAACGACTGTCGTTTGAACGCGCGAAAGAGATCGTCGTTGCGTTGGGAAAAATCAGAGCGAAGTCAGCTTTGCTCGTGCTCATCGAAGCGCTCGACGATGTACGTTTGGCTCCGCATGCCGCGGCTGCGTTGGCAGCGATTGGTCAAGAATCTGCGCGTCCGGCACTTGCTGAACATCTGGCAACCGAGCGTTATCAGCCAGCACGTATCGCGATCGCTGAAGCCATTGTGGCGTTGGGCGGAGGTCCGGAGCTTGTCGCGCCGCTCGTGCGTTTGCTTGGCGTTCCGGATCCGTTGCCGAATGGTTTACGTTTGGCGGTCGAAGCGAACATCGTGAAATTCATTGGAGGTCCAAGGGATCGCGATCTTGCTCGGCTGCGCCAGTTCGCACGTAGTGGTGTTCCGATTGGCATCGTCGTACCAAAACGAGGCACGGGGGACGCGATTCGCGCGATGTGTCGAGCGCGATCGGTGGATGATCGGCCCGGAGAAATTCGTTTCGGACTAGGAAATGGACGCGTTCGCTCGAGCACGGGACGTGATCGGGAACTTGTGCCGATACGTGCCCCCGAGCTCGATCCGAAGAAGTCGGCGATGCTGCACGTGCCGCCGGGAGAAGCTTTTCACGAAGTATTCACGACGCTTCCGGAATCCGTTGGTGTGCGTCCTGGTGACTTTGGCGAGTTTGTCGTGTACGCAACGCAAAACGTCGAGGTCACGGTTTGCGTTGTTGTGCCATTGGCTGCCGAGTTACCGCCGCCTGCGCCAGAACCGTGGACGCCGGAGACGTACGACGACCAATCTCCAGCGCCTTCTGGGTCGTCTTTGGGGTCGAGTGGGGCATCGACAGGGCCTGATGACCTTCTGCCGCCGCCCTGACTTCGTGGGTAACGATCGGGCTTGAATCGGTCCGGGGATATCTTTGACGAGCGAGATGAGTGCAGGTTCATTGACGCCGGGGTAAGCACGACTAGAGTCCCCGTCGTGCCGCGACAGGATAAGCAGCAAAAAGACCGCGACGAACGTGACGAAGACGAACGTGACGAAGACGAGCGCGAAGAAGAAGACGAAGCGGATGACGCATCGGATGACGACGATGACGAGTCCGAAAGTGATGACGGCGAGTCGAGCGAGGCCGAGGAATCGGACGACGATGACGCCGAACCAGATGAAGCGGCGCAACGTGTCGCGAAAGCGCTCGGTGTAGGCGTTGTCAGTGAAGACGACAGCGACGGCGAGGCGAAAGTAGGGGCCGAGGGGGAGTCCGAGGACAAACCCGAGGAAACCGATGCTGGGAAGCCGAATCGAGCGGCGCGTCGTCGTGAAGAAGCTCTCGCGCGACGAAAGAAGCGCGCGGCGGCAGATGTTTCGAGCATCAACGACGAAGTCTCTTCGGTGTCCGACAAGAACGTTCGGGCGAAGGACCTACTCAAGCGTCGTCGTGAACAAGCGGCATCGGCAGCTCGTGCACCGGTGGCGAGTTCGTTGGATGCGGGCGAGATGGTCGACGACGCACTTGCGCGCAGCATGGCGGCGATCGGCAAGTGGTTTAAGACAAACGTTCAGTTCATTCAATGGGTGGTGGTGATCGGGTTGGTCGGGGCGGGTGGGTACGTCCTGTACAACATGCGCAGTGAGAAGAAGGCTGGCGAAGCGTCGGCCAAACTCGTAGCTGGCATTGCTGCAGATCGCGGCATTGTTCTGGAAGAGGACAAGCGGTCGGACGACGAGAAAGAATACGATTCACGGCGCGTCTTCAAGACGACGAGTGAACGTGTCGAAGCGTCGCTTGGTTCTTTCAACAGCGTTGTGGAACAACATGGCGGATCGGGTGCGGCGCTTTTGGCGAAGCTTGGCCAAGGTGGCGCGTATCTCGAGAAGAAAGAGTTCGACAAGGCGATTGCGTCGTACAGCGAGGTGCTTGCATCGCCGCTTGCGGCTGCGGATCCTGATGTCAAAGGTCGAGCTACCGAAGGCACTGCTTTTGCGAAAGAAGGCAAAGGCGACCTCGATGGCGCGCTGGCGAGCTTCAAGCAACTCAGCTCGATTGACGTGAAGGGCTACAAAGAGCTCTCGACGTATCACGAAGCGCGGGTGTTGTTTGCCAAGGGCGATAAGGCGAAAGCGAAAGAACTGCTGGAGCCACTCAACACAAAGCTCATGACTCCGTCTCCGGAGCCGCAGCCGCTTGGTTATTTGAAGGGCGCGGTTGGCGATTTGCTGACGCAGGTGGATCCAAATGCGGCGGCGGGGGCGAACAAGCCACCGACTGGCAAGATGCCCACACCGGCGGAGCTGCAAGACATGGCGCGACGTGCTCTCGAGCAGAAAGCGCCTCCTAAGAACGGAACGCCTTGAGCCGGATGTTCGTGATGGACCGGTCGATGAACGTTTGTCGCAACATTGCCAACGTTGGCGTGATGTTCGCGTGTGTGGTGGGTTTATTCGGTTGCGAGGCGTCGGGCATTCCGGCGACGCCTCGAGTTCCGACGTGGCTCCATCATCCGGGAGGTGCGTTGTCGGTGGCGCTTCGTCGGCCATTGACCTCGGATTCGCGTAAGCAGACGGAATCGTACGAACGAGGGCAACCAGCGCTCGATCTGGTGGGGCGTCGGGTGTTCGTCGGGTCCAGCGACAACGGCATGTATTGTTTGCGTGCGCAGGATGGACAGACGCTTTGGCGATTCGAGACCACGGGGCCGGTACAAAGCGAGCCGTTGTACGATGCGGCGGAAGACACGTTGTATTTCGGTTCGAATGATGGTGCGCTGTACAAAGTTGCGGCGGGTGACGGGAAGTTGCTGTGGCGCTTTGCGACGAACGCGGAGATCCTGCGGCGTCCGGTGCTGAGAGACGGTGTGGTGTACGTTATGAACGCGAACGATACGCTCGTCGCGATGCAGGCGGACACGGGTGCATTGAAGTGGCACCAACATCGGACGCCGGCGTTTGGGATGGAAGTTTCGGGGTACGCGGGGCCAGCGTTGGGTCGCGACAAGGTTTACGTGGCGTTTTCGGATGGGGTTGTGATCGCGTACGACATTGAAGACGGTTCCGAACAGTGGCCGGTTGTGGATCTGGCGGCGGAAGCGGATGCGAATGGGCCGGGCGATCGGGCGCGATATTTGGATGTGGACACGACGCCCGTGTTTGCGCGGATTTCTTCAGGCGATGTTGTGTTCGTGGGAAGTTACGCGGGTGGCGTGTTTGCGCTCGATGCGGAGAACGGAACGCGCGCTTGGGTGAATGAGAAAGCTATTGGCGTTACAGAACTCATGCTTTGGGAGCAACGTGAGCATGCGCCGCATCAAGGACCGCTTCCGACGGTAGCTGGTCAACGGATTTTGTTTGCAGCATCGGGTTTGACGGGTCTTTGGGCGCTGGATCCGAACGATGGTCGGACGTTGTGGCGTCGAAATTTGCCCGAGGGTGGCATCACGATGCCGGTTGCGGTAGCTGGTGCGTTGCTCGTGGGCACGTCCCGGTACGGTTTGTTCCTGTTTTCGCCGGTGAATGGTGGGATGATCGACGGGATTTTGCCTGGCGGGAGCTTCGCGATGACGCCAGCAGTGCATGGAACGAAGGCGTTTGTGCTCGACAACGGGGGCTCGTTGCTCGGGATTCAGATCACGCCGCCGCTGGATGCGGTGAAGAAGCCGGACTGGCCGAGTTTCTGATGCTCTGGCGTGCCGGTACGCGCGTGCGTTGACTGGCTCGGTGGCGAACGGAAAAAGGCGAACAGAAAAGTGGTTGGCACCTTTGCCGACGTTGCGTAGGTGACGGGCTGTTCGTTTTCTTTGGCGTGTCGGGAGCGAGATCCGCACGAGTGTGCGTGGTTGAGGCGCGCCGCTCGGAGGCGAACGCGCGTGCCGACAAACCGCAGGAGCATGGGATCGAGTTGCGTTTGGGTGGCAAATCCCCTACTACTGCCGTGCGAAGAACTTCGCATAAGATACATTATGTCAACTGACTGGTAACACGCCGGTGATGGCGTTCGCGAACGCTCGCGGTTCACAAAAGTGGCTGGCACCTTTTCCAAAGTGGCTGGCACCTTTGGCACCTTTTCCAAAGTGGCTGGCACCTTTTCCAAAGTGGCTGGCACCTTTGGCACCTTTTCCAAAGTGGCTGGCACCTTTTCCAAAAATGGCGCCCGGTCAAAGCCCGGTTTTCACACTCTCGCGGGACCCCGAACTCGCCCGCCAAAGCGCGGGCTCAGACAACGGGGCCCCGCCGCGAGAGCGCGAAAATTCGGGCTTTGACCTCAAATTCACCCGACGACCCACGTCATGGCGCCAGCGTGAAAATCACGCCTGGTGACCGCAAATCACCGGCTCAGCTCACCAAAGTGGCTGGCACCTTTTCAAGGTCGGCTCACCAAAGTGGCTGGCACCTTTTCAAGGTCGCCGCGCCGAAAATCACTGCGCGCGCAGCGACTTCCGCTTCACAAAAGTGCCAGGCACCTTTTCAAATCACTCTGCGCGCAGCGACTTCCGCTTCACAAAAGTGCCAGGCACCTTTTCAAATCACTGCACCTTTTCAAATCACTCTGCGCGCAGCGACTTCCGCTTCACAAAAGTGCCAGGCACCTTTTCAAATCACTCTGCCCGCAACGACTTCCAGATCACCACTTCCCCAGGTCGAGTCAGTGGCCTTCCGCCCGAACGCTCTTCCACCCAGCCGAGCGCTCTTTCACTTGCGTTTTCGGTAACTTGCGTGAACCCGTGATGCGCGTAAAACACCGCGGCCCATACAGCTTTCTCGAACTTCTTCGCGATGAGATCCTTGAGCCCCGCGCGAACTGCATCCTCTGCTACCCTCTCCAGAAGCGTGGAAGCGATACCAAATCGCTGATACTGTGGGTGCACCGACAACTCTTCGATGTACGCCACGCCCGGCGATTCATCGCGCCAAGCCACGTACCCCGCAACCTCGTCGTCCGCTTCCGCCACATACACGTTGTGGTACCGAGGAAGATGCGCAATGTCCGCGAATGTACGTACGGGTACTTCCGCCGCATCGAAGCCAATGTCGTGGTACATCGCCGAACACGCTTGCTCGACGCCCACAAGCCCTTCGATCTGTGCCTCTTGAAGGCGGGTCACTCGAATACGTTTCGGGCGGAGGCGATCATCGTTCATGGCGGTTTGCTCACTCGAGTTGTCGAAATCAGAGTCCAAAAAGTTTTGCAAGTGCAGCCGCGTCCGCGTCGGACGTTGGCACCAGCAGCGCGGTGACTGTTCCTGGCGGAGCCGCTGCTTGCGGCGAGAGCGCTAGGACACGCATGTCCCCTTCCCGGCCGAAAATCGCAACCTTTATGGCCGCCACGGTGGCTACGCGTGACGCCGCGGATGGTGCAGAAGTTGGCGCTTGAGTCGGTTGATGTGCCGCCGCTGGTTGATGTGCCGCCGCTGGTTGAGCCGCGGCCGTAGGAGTTTGCGCTTGTTGCGCTTGGTGAATGGCAGCTGGCGCGTGAAGCCCCATGCTCGACGGAAGCGCAACAGGTCGAACGGTTGCAGGCCCCCCAGTTCTGGGACGAGCCGATGCAACCGCATGCGACTGCACCGACGTTGGTGCTGGCGTATACGCCGCGGGCGCTGCAGTGCTTGTTGTCGCAGGCGGCGCATGCATAACCGGCGCTGGGAGTCCTGTAATCGTCACCGGGGCCTGCGACGTGAATCGTTGCGATCCCGGTCCCGTTCCTCCACGAGCAGCTGCAACTTGCCTCGCTACTTCGCGACCTGAAAAAATGTTCGTCACGCCATCCAAATCGTCGATCGGCATGTCGAGCAACGCGGCCCTGTTGCGCTCAGCCGTGACTTCTTCTTCAGGTGGAGGCGGTGGCGGAGCGGCCGGTGCCGGTGATGGTACGAAGTCGCCCCATGCTTGATCAATAATCGTTGTCTTCGGGGCCGCGCGCTTGCCCGACCCTCCCGAGAGTTTGCCCGCGCCTCCTTGCGGCGCTCCCGCTGGTGCAACGGGCTGTTTGCCCGTGCGTGCAAGTGGATCACCAGCGACGCTTTTTCGCGCACCCGTTCGTGAGGGCAAACGCTTGCGTGTGGGCATCGCGACCGGTGGCGGTACAGACGTCGCTGCCGGAGGTGCCGCTCGATGTGGTGGCGCTGCACTTGCCGGTGCACTCGGCATCGACGGCACTCGCGACGGCGGTGCGAACGACAATGGAGCCGGAGTTTGTCCAGGCACAGGCGGCGGACGAGCACTCGCGCGCGGCGCAGGAGGTGGTGCACTACGCGTCGGCATCAGCGCAGGCGACGCTTGCGTGGCCGGTGGAAGTGATGGTTGTGGTTGACGTGCCGGCGGTGGTGGACGGTTTGTCGGGACAGGTAGCGGCGGCGGTATGCGACTCGGCGCAGGTGCCGGTATAGGCGCAGCCGCTTGAGGTGCAGGAGTTGGTGCTGCCGGCTGAACCACAGGGTGTGCCGCAGCCAATGGCTGCAGTTCCGCAGCTGCCTTGAACAACTCGAGCGATCGAATGTCGTTGTCGGTATCCGACGCTTGTTCAGCAGCGCGTTTCAGCCACTTCAAAGACTCGGCGCGTTCGCCTCGACTCCACAGTGTCACTGAGGTCGAAAGCGCCCAGTGGACATCTTCGTCGTCGTCGTCTCGGGGAGTCGGAATCGGATTGTCAGCCATCGTTTTCGTGCCCGCGAACCCTACCACCGCCAGATAGCACGATTCCCAGTGGTTCGTCTCCGTCGATCGACGCGCATGTGACGACGAAAAACGGCCACGCCCAGTGCCGTGAACCTTGTTGCGAGTGGAATGAAACGGTCAGTAGTTGCCGCGTTGTTGCGGCAGACAGATGCCCATGGCGCAAAGAAGCAGATCGACGTCCGCCCCCGCGCAACTCACCTGCTTCATGCAGTAGTCGTCGTAGGCACACAAGCGATGACACGACTGATCACTGCCGAGCGAACGCACGTTCATCAAACAGGCCCAGCCGCTCGTGAGCCACGAAGCGTCGGGTTTGGATGCATCGAAAAGGCACACTTGTTTGTGCTCTTTCGCGTCGTAAACCTCGGCGGTACACGCGTCATGTTCGATCTTCTCGCGCGCTTTGCTCATCGTGTTGAGCAAATACGTGAAGTCGCACGTTCCACCCGATGTTGTGTCGCGTGAAACCCGATCACGCAGCGTCGGAATGTCGACTGCACGTTGACGCAAACCACGCACCGTCGACAACATCGCGTTGTTGCCGCCGTCTTCTTTCTGGCCCTCTTTCAAGCCATTCAGAATCGCGTCGTTCTGCTGCTCGACGCCAGGATCCTCTTTGTCGGAATACCCAAGACGAATGTGCCCCGGCGGCGTGCGCGGCGTACACGGTCTCGTATTTTCCCAAAGCGCTTCGCTCACGACAGGAGGACGCTTCGTGTTTGCACGTTTGCAAACGCCGATCGCTCCCGACGGCACGACATTGCCGTTCGGACCCGCAGCCTCACCAGGCGGCTCTGCGTGATACTCCGTCGACGCACAACTCGCCGTGCCCACGGTCCCACCAAGCGCCATGAAGGCGAGGGCCGCTAGCCGGACCAAACCTCTGCTCTTCGTCTCCACACGAGCACGGTAACAGACGGAGGCACCAAGACTGAAATCCTCAACGACAATTTGGGTGACGCCCGGTTTTGCCAAATAGTCCAAGGGCTTGGATTTCATCATCATTTTGCCCTTTCGTGAGCCATTTTCAGAAGCACGTCAGGCACCACGCATCGTTTCGCCGATGAGATGATCGACGACCGCTTGGTAACTGTCGGTCTTGTCGAAAACCGCGAGCTGTTTGTCCGCGCTCGTCCCCTCCTGGAGGATCTTGCGCACGCGATCGAGCTCGTCTTGCGACTTGAAGATATCGGCCGCTTCCGACACGAAATCCAACAGTTCGCTGATGAGTTCGCGCAGGGGCACTTGCGTCTGCTTGCCAAAGTCGATGAGTTGCCCATCGATTCCGTACCGCACCGCGCGCCACTTGTTTTCTTCGACCAGCTCGCGGGCGTATTCACGGAAGCCCAGGTTTCGTTGGTACAGCAAATAAAGTTTGCCCATGATCGCTTGGATCAACGCAGCTAGAGCCAGCGTGTCGTCGATGCGTGTCGTCATGTCGCAAATCCGCACTTCCACAGTGTCGAAGAAAGGATGCGCTCGGACGTCCCACCAAATCTTCTTCGCGTTGTCGATACAACCCGTTTTGACAAGCACGTCCACGTACGACTGGAACTGATGGTACGAGTCGAAATGACCTGGAATGCCCGTGCGCGGGAAACGCTTGAAAATCTCGCTGCGGATGCTCTTCAGGCCCGTCTTGCGACCTAGCCAAAAAGGACTCGATGTCGACAGCGCCAAGACGTGCGGCAGGAAATAACGCACCTGGTTGGCCAGCGCGATCGCCACCTCTTTGTCCTTGATACCGACGTGCACATGCAGGCCGAAAATCAAGTTTGCCCGGGCCACATCTTGAAGATCTTCGACGAGCACTTTGTAACGTTCGCCGTCCGTGATCTCTTGACTCTTCCAATCGCTGAACGGATGCGTGCCCGCAGCGACGATGCACAGACCATGCTTGTTCGCGAGGCCATTCAGTTCGCCACGGAGTTCGCAGATTTCTGAACGCGCTTGGCGAATGTCGCGACAGATGCCCGTGCCCGTCTCGATGATTGACTGGTGCATCTCGGGACGCACTCGCTCACGGAGCAGCGATTGCTGGCCTCCTTCTTCGAGCAGCTTGCTGACGTACGAACGCAGCTCTCGTGTCCCAGGGTGAACGATTTGAAACTCTTCTTCGATGCCGAGGGTGAATTGGCCGTCGAGAAGTCCGGCAGGTATCGTGGTCATGCGTGTCAATCCCTTTCGACAAACCCAAACAGAATGAAACGATACCGCGGCCTGTGCAGACCGCGGAAAACTTTACTCGATGATGAACGTCGGCACCGTACCCGCTCCCGCATGCACGTTGCACATGTTCGTCGCGGACAGACGTCCCAACAGACCACCCAACTCGCCACGGAACAAGATCGGATCGACTTCCATGTAGCGACGCGAAAAATAGAGTTCTCCCGCCGCTCCTACTTCAGGAAACATCGACGTTGGCAGTTGTACACGAAGCTGGACGACGGACGCGTCCACGAGCGCCAAACGTAGCGCCCTTTCCCACACGCCGCCCTCGACACTCGCACCGATGACGACTCCGCGACCACCGAGTTCGTCATTTGGTTTGAGCACCAAACGACTGCGATTGTCACGTACCCACGGGATCAGATCGATCGTCGTGCCATCTGGACCTTCGGTCTTCGTCTCTTCGACTCGACGTGTCCACGGAATGCACTGTCGCACGCTCGCTAATTCTTCAGCCGTGAACGATGACGTGATGCGCGGATCGAAGAACAACGCGAACAGGACCTTCTTGTCGAGCAACTTGGCGCGGAAGCTATTGACGACACACACGACACGCGCTTTGTACGCTTCAATGAGTGCTTTGACTTCGTCCTCGCGCCCGAGCAGTTCGCTCGTCAACACGCGACGGTAAACGAGATCGATCACCTCGCCACGCGTCGACAACAAGCCGTCCTTGAATTCGAGTTCCCGAGGATCAACGAAACGTGCCGGGATGCCGTGACGTCGAAACCGTTCGCAGATCATGTCGAACTCGGTTCGCGTCGCGACTTCTTGCCAGTCGACGATCGCAACTTTCGGAACGTGCGTCCCTCCAAACTCGTGCCACGCATCGAGGATCGCGCCGACGAGCGAGTTGCCGCTGTAGACGGGCGTGGCCGATGCACCGCGGATGAACTCGCGCATCGGCTGAAACCCTTCGAAGAGTTCCGTGAGGCGATCGGCGTAGCTAGGACCGAACGCGCCTTCTGCGTTGAGCTCGACAAACGAAATGTCCGGCCCCGAAAGAATCGCATCGAGGCGCGTGACGACACCGACCGATTCGAAGGCAGGGTTGTACGAGAACAAGCGCCGCTCACCATCGGTGAGTGCGAGCAGCTCGAGCAGCTCAGGATCGCGCAAGACGATCTCTTTCGTCTTGATGACAGCGCTTCGGAAATGTTCGACCGCGCGTCGGAGCTGCAAGAATTGCGGTCGCAACACGAAGTTTGGCCGGAGAAACGTACAAAGAGGTCGACCCGCGAAGACCGCGCCACGTGCCACCATACGCTCGACGAGCGCGAGATGATCTTCGCCACCTCGCGCCACGTAGGCTGTGAGCACGTCGTGGTAGCGATCAACCGCTTCGTCGATCGCTACCGTCCACGGGTGCTTCGGAGCCTTGTCGCTGGTCATCCCTCGCGATCCAAACGAATCGGTTCCACTTCACCAACCATCTGATGCCACGACGTGTAGCGATCAATCTTGCGACCTTCCTTCGCCGCGCGGACGCAGAAGTCGACCATCCAGTCCGTCGTCGTGTTGAAGAAACGCTCGCCAAGATGCTCGATGGCCATGTCCGGCGCCGGGTTCGTGAAGTCGATGGCGTACGGAATTCCGTCACGCATCGCGAACTCGACCGAGTTCATGTCGTAGCCAAGCGCGTGGTTCAGTTTGAGCGCATCACTCACGACGCGATCATGTTGATCCTTTGGGAGCCAACGTTCTTCATCGCGGAAAATGTAACGACCACGCAGCCCTGTTGGACCAATTTGTTTGGGGTCGTATTGAATCGTCAGCACCTTCTCGCGACCGATGCAGATGCACCGCACGTAGTCATCGAAGTCGATGAACTCTTGCAACGTCATCACGTTCAGGTTCGACGCGTCGTACGCCTTGAGCAATTCGCCCGGTGTACGAACCAAAGTCACGTCTCTCCATCCACCACCATCGGCAGGTTTCAGGATCGCCGGGAACTTCACGTAGTCGACGATCGCTTCCCAGTTCAGCGGGAACTCCAGGTTGCGCAAGCTGCGGCTCTTGTCGATCGCGGGGATGTAGTCCTTTTGCGGAAGCATCACCGTGCGTGGCGTCGCGACACCGATGCGTGCGGCGAGCGAGAAACCGAAAAATTTATCGTCGGCGCTCCACCAGAACGGATCGTTGATCACGTAGGCGCCGCCGAGTGCTGCCGCTTTTAGATAGAAGCGGTAGTGCTTCACTTCTTGGCTGATGCGATCGACCAGAACCCGGTACGGCGAAACAAAGCGTTCCGGCGTTCCTCCGATGGTTGCAAACTCTGCCGAGATGCCCGGGACTTTGTTGCATTTGTCGATGAACGCCTGAGGGAAGGATTTTTCCCAACCCGTCAGAATGCCGATCCGCTCCGTCATGTGTCTCTCTCCGTTGTTCCCGTTGTTCCTCGATGCTGCTTCTCGAGCGTAACGCGGCGCGACTTTAGTCCGATTTCACATAACAAGTGCAGTTCCCCGCAGTCGACGCACCAAACGCCATGACTTCCCTGCCCTGGGAAAGAAAATCTGGACGCAGGATCTTTTTCAAAAAAAGTTCTTGACGGACGGAGCTTCGCATGTAGAATCCGCGACCTCTCCGACGGGGCGGGTAGCTCAGCGGTAGAGCGATGGCCTTACAAGCCATTGGCCGCAGGTTCGAACCCTGTCCCGCCCACAAGAGAATTCCGAAAAAGATTCTTGACGAGCGGTAGAGGGTCGAAGTAGTAAAGCGGTCCCAAGCAGTAGAAAACTTGGGGTGGTAGTTAAGTTGGTTATAACGCCGGCCTGTCACGCCGGAGGCCGCGGGTTCGAGTCCCGTCCACCCCGCTCTGCACCCAATCAGTAGCAGTAAACAAAACAGCCAACCTCTCAAGGTTGGCTGTTTTGCTTTGTGGTGCCTCACCC
>JANORL010001338.1:0-2694 GCA_031415295.1 Polyangiaceae bacterium
GCGGGACGGGGAGCAATGGAAGTCGCTACACAAATACATTCCCACATTAGCATCCCGGGCGCTACGTACAGTCCCAACTTTTCAAGATCTATTCGCGAAACTTTATGTGCTCGCGGCGTTGCATGACCATGTTTCACCCGAAACGGTGTGGTCATTGCTTGAACCTTCCTGGGCGGATGTTGTTGCCTATTTGCGAGGTGAAAATTCGTTCCATGCCATGGCGCATATTGGTGAAATACTCGCGCTCGTACCATTAGATCTGGCTTTGAATGCAGCTCGCCAAGCTCGATATCCTTGGATTCGATCGGAACTACTTCGCATACTTGCGTGGAGAATTCGAGCCATGGAGCGCGGAGAATTCGTTATGGAGGCGTTTGGCGCAGCGACATTGGCGTCGCCTCCAACGCGTGCAAACCTTTACTTTTACTTGCTCGGTGTGGCACCCCGAGCGGAGCAGAACCAGATATTTCAAGCTTTGCTTGCGACAATTGATGAAATCGGCGATCCATCTTCTCTCCTGTCGAACGTCGAACGGCTCGCCTCGTTACTCGCTGACGAGGGACGGGACCATTTTCTCGATATCGCGCGCGCATTGATTATGGAGCATGAGCCTCCTCATGTGCGAGTCATGAAGCTTTTTGACCTCGCAAAGTGTGAAATGGGAAGTCGCCGTGAAAATCTGTTGGAAAAAATCGCGACATTGGTTCAAAACGAAATCCTACCTGCGCAAAAGCGAGAACATTTGATTGAGCTCGCCCGACAATACACTGAAACCCGCCGACGGCAATTGCTACGAATGGCGCTCGAATCGACATCCGCAATCGCAGACAAACGCGCATGCGTGCGATGTATGATCGCATTTGCCGCACATCTACCGCACACGGAAATCACGAAGATTGTCGAATGCATCGGGGTGATTCCCAGTGCAGCAGATCGTGCCGACATCTATATCGAATTCCTCGTGCATTGCCCAACCGAGCGAGCAGCGTTGTTCGATGATGCGCTCGAAGCCGCGCGGTTGGCAGGCCAAGAAGCAAGCATGCGTGGTCGGGCTTTTTGGCTCGCCAGACTTGTGCCGCTCGTAGCGCCCGGACGGCACGAGCCGCTCGTACGGGAAGTGCTCGACCTGACGCGCAAGGACCTAGAGGCGTACGAGCGACGCCCTCCAACTGCGCACATCGAGAGCGACTATGCAATAAGCACGAGTCGTGATGCGGATCGAAATGCTGCTGAGATTTTGGGGCTCATCGCGTGGTGCTTGCCAGACGAATGGCTTCCCGAAGCATTGTCGATGGTCACGATGATTGACGATTTCCATCGCCGAACGGAGATTCGGGTGCTCGTTGGAATGCGTTTGTCCGAAGCCGAACGACGCAACCTTGCCGAATCAATGTTAACGCAAGAAATCCCCTTGTCTCGGCATCATCTTCCTGAAGATATGCAAAACTTCCACCGTCGAACTGTGGCGTATCTTTTGCCGGAACCGCGGCGAGGCGAAATGCTTGCCAAGTTTCCACCGTCTAATTATGTCGGAATTTTCTCGAATTCGTTGCAGCCGCTTGGCAACGTGCACCTTGACCCTACGCAACTCGATGATCGCGAGCTTGATGAAAGATTGGTTCAAGTCGAAGCCGAACAACGTTGGAGCAGTCCGTACGACGAGCGGCTCGTCAGATTGGGGGCGCTTGCTGCGGAGCGAATGCGACGTCGTCACCCACCACGTGATAAATTCAAAAAACTCTTGCACGACACACTCGTTGGCCGCTCCGAAACCCGCGCTAATGCGTTGATGATTCTCTCCGCAATGGCGCCGCTTATTGTCGAACTCGGTGGACAGGAGGCAGCCGTTGGAGTCGTCAATGCGATTCGGCAAGTCGGAAAGTGGTGGGCGTAGCTTCTACTGCTCGAGATCCTGCATATCGGATTCGCTCTGCTGCCACAGTTCGAGAAATGCCTCTTTCGCGTCGTCGTCGTGAGCAAATGCGTATTCAAGCCACTCATTGACGTCGCGATCCAACGGTGTCCTTTTCGGAATCGCAGCAAGATGTTCATTGATTCGGTAGGACTTGTAGTGCTTTTCCAATGTGCAGAACCCCACGCCGAACTTCTGACACTCGGCTAGAATCTGGGCAATTCTAACGTCAGAATCGTCAAATTCCCTAATTTGCTCGAATACGACGTAGGCTTCGTGGGCAAACGACGCGCGTGTAGTGGGGGCCCACGAGGGGCGCAGGGTAGCTCTGCGTGGGCGCAAAGGGAAGTGGTTTTTCGCCTACCGACACCACGCGGGTTTGAACTGACGCGTGCCTGTACGCGATCGGACGGTGGCCGTATTTGGGCAGCAACCCCCAATGGACGAACGTTACGGACCTTGGCGAGTATTTCCGAAGAATACCAACGCTGCGCCGGAAAGAAAATCAAAATGGAATCTCGTCAAAATCGTCGGCCCATGACGTTTCATCGCACTCGGCATCATCTTCGTCAAAGTAGGAAGCTCGTTCGTTTTCCGAAGGGGCCAGCGTCAAATACGCAGGATCCGCCACACGTGCCGTACGCGCCAAACGCCGCGCGATCTGATTCTTTCGCCTGGGAACATATCCAAAACGGACCCATGTGAATCGCCGGGTTAGGTCGAGAATCTGCGCACGCATGGGATCGGTTGCAGGTTTTGCGTACCGATGAAGTTTTTTCAGC
>JANORL010001339.1:0-1597 GCA_031415295.1 Polyangiaceae bacterium
GCTTGATCCTGCGGCGAAAGCGCGTGTCGAGGACATGCTGAACGTACACGCGAGCGACACTGCCAAGACGTGGGTGCTCGAAGCGGATGGTCGCTACACGAAGCTTGCGGCGCCTGCGGGAGCGACTCCGCTACGAGCGCAACAGCGGTTCATCGATGGGACGAAGGAACGGCACAAGCCGATCGATGCGTTGAATCGCGGCGGGCGTTTTCACATTTTTCAGGTGGGTCATGGGGAAAGCGACGACATGCGTCGCAAGAACGGGAAGAAGAAAAAAGGTCAACATTCGGGTTGAGGTTTGTGCGCGTCGTTACGGAGAAAGCGTGATCTTGCGGGCGAGGTCTCCGTCGACGAACGACGTCCAGCCAGCTCTTCGTGTTTGCTCAGCAGTTCCACCGCTGCCGCTCAAGGCGCGTCGCGGGGCGGGGCTCTTGGCGCTCACCTCCGGAGGCGCGATTACGAAGCGTGAAGTGGGGTTGTGGCGTTTTAATGAGCGGGGGGTTTCTGGATGAGAGGCGGGAAAGGGGCGCGTATTGGCTGGCGGCCGCCCCCTTCCGCCATCGCGGCCGCCAGGGGTCGACGCGTAAAACGATCTAGAAAGCGTGAGTAAAACCGTTTGGCACGGTGTGCGGCAATGGGTGCTGACGCTTGCATTTTCCTAAGCGCCAATTTTCAAAGATTTCGGAAAATCACTGATTTTCTTTGGCAAAATGCCGAACGATTACGCGGCGCCTACAAACAGTCTGGTGCGCGGTGGGTATTGGAGCGGGGAAAATCGTGAATGGGGGTTGACGAGATTGGCAAGCATTGCCATCGTCGACAATGATGATTGGCACTGCCGGTACGAATGGTTGGCACTGCCCATAGGAACGATTCGTATCGCCGATAGGAATGGTTGGCACTCGCGATAGGAATGGTTGGTATCGCCGGTACGAATGATTGGCACTGCCGATAGGAATGATTCGTATCGCCGATAGGAATGGTTGGCACTCGCGATAGGAATGGTTGGCACTGCCGGTACGAATGATCGGCTGAATTTGATGGATGCTTCACCAAACGAGAATGGATCTTCGTAAGCGCGAACACTTGGTGCGCGACTTTGGACACCGCCGCAACAGTGTGGTGGTAGGAGACGTCTTACAGCTACGTTACAACCTTCCATTTTTGCTCGGCCAATCAATGTCCGGGCACCGTGAATTCGCGCTTGCCTCGGCGATTCTGCGCACTCATGGTGCGTGCGTTCAAGTTTGCGAAAGGGGACCGAGATGAAGCGCACGTTGGTCGTGAAGTCGATTGCTTTCATGATGGTAATGGGGTTGGGCGTTCCGGGATGTCCGTGGTTTGCCAGTGACGAAGACGAAGGCCGTTTCTGTGCGTCGCCGGTCGAAGGGGGCGATCATTGCGTATCGGCGAGTTCCGGGCCTTCGGCAGCGTGGGAAAAGGCCAAAGCCGCGGGTACCGAGCCGATTCAAATGTGGGCCGAGTGGCCGGAAGATGTCGACGAGCGGGAATTGGTCATAAGTCCAGACTTGCTGCAAGCGTGGCTCGGCGATGTCCAAACGGTGCTCGATTACCTGCGCATGACGAAAGGTAATGC
>JANORL010001340.1:0-2485 GCA_031415295.1 Polyangiaceae bacterium
TGCGGGTTCTCGAACAACGGGAAGTCATGCGTATTGGAGCGCGTGTGGCACGGCCCATCGATGTGCGTTTTCTTTCTGCGACAAACCGGGACCTCGAAGCGGAAGTTTCACGCGGGGCATTTCGACAGGACCTTCTTTTCCGGATCAATGCGGTTATGTTGACGATTCCGCCATTACGTGATCGTGTGGAAGAGATCCCGCGGCTTGCGGAGGCGTTTCTTGCGAGTACATATCGAAAGCTTGGAAAAACTCCGCCGGCTTTGTCATCGGGTGCGTTGTCGAAGCTTGTCGGGTATGGTTTTCCGGGGAACTTGCGAGAATTGCGGAATGCGATGGAGCACGCGGCAGCAGTGTGCGATGGTGAAATGGTTTTACCGGAGCATTTTCCGACGCGCATTGCTGGGAGCACGAGCGTGCCGCCGCCTATTTCGGGCGTGCGCGAAGTAGGTTCGGCATTGGCGGAGATTGAGCGGCGGCGTATTGACGAGGCGCTTTTGGCGGCCGGGGGAAACCAGACACGTGCAGCGGAGAACTTGGGGATTTCGCGGCGAACGTTTGTGGGGCGGTTATCGGAGTACGGGATGCCGCGACCGAGGAAGAAGGGGTGAACCGCTTGTTTTACGGATCGAATACGTCATTCAGGGACGAAGCGTGTTCGATCTTGTCGGCCCACGCGGTCAACGCTTGGGCATCGGCCGAGTGAATACGATTCAAAATCGAGGCGGGAAGTTCGCCGAAGCGTGATCGTGCCCAGCGAACGAGCATGGTGCGGCTCATGCCGAGCGCGTCATCGAGGCCTTTCTTGTGGCCTTCATCGAGGCCTTTTTTGTGGCCTTCCTTGATACCTTCGTCGTGCCCTCGTTCCTCAATCTTGACGATTTCCGGATGTCGTTGCAGATCGAGCGCTCGGACGACTTCGGCGCTGGCCAATGCGCGATCGATGAGCGCTTGCGCGGCAATGGGACGAATGAACAAGGGATCTTCGACGGCGCTGTCTTTGGGTAGGGCAACGAATTGGTACTGCGTTTTGGACCATTCGCTGATGTCGCCTGTTTTGACGAAAATGGCAAAAACCCTCCGTACGCCTCGTTTCGTCAATTCGCGAGCTTTGTCCGTCACGTCGCGTAACGATTGTTCGTTGACGATTTCGAAGGACAACTCCTCCAAATAGCGCGCGTCCGTTTTCGGATCGATGCCTTCTTTGCGAATGCCAACGTCGGTCGCGAAGTTGGACTTGTCGGAAACGCGCGTCAGTAAATCTGCTGAAGCGACGTACCCCTCGCGAACGTGGGGCATGATGACGAAATCGAGTTGGACTTGCGTATCGGCATGAGGCGGGTTGGCCGGCATGGCGACGACTTTGCGCCCGCAGATCACCTGGTCGCGCGTGACTTCGGGCTGAACGATGTGGTCATCGACGCGAGGAAAAGGCGCTGGTGTTGGTGTCGGTTGGCGTTCGCGCGTGGGAAACGCATAGTTTGTTGAGTTTGTCGCAGCCCCCGGAGCGAGCGCCATACGGCCACTGTCGTGCTTGGGATCCATGGAGGAGCGAGTCTACCCCAGCGGATACGCGACGCAAGGGGAAAAATGGAAAAACGGTTTGTCTGAGGGACGAACGGGGTGGGGAAGCGTTTGCCCACGTCATTGAAGAGTTATCAGACGCGGAAGTGTGGAGATCTGCACGCAAGTCGCGCCTCACCCCCCCAACCCCCATAGGCGTTAGCAGGTTTTTTTTTCATTTACACCCGACACATAGGCGTCAAATTTTCTTGCACATGCATCCTAGGGGTGTAGACGGGGAGCATGGACACCAGGTTGGATTTTCGCGAAGACTGGCGACTGATGTTAGAGTACCTGCCGGAGAACTACAAAGAGCTGGCGCATGAATACAAGCTGCTCGAGACGCAGTACGGCAATGCAAAAGTAACGACAACTGACGAGCTATGGCGGGTTCTTCTCCTTCATGTGGGAGCCGAGTTGCCGCTGCGAGACACGGCGGCGTTGTTGGCGATTACCGGAGGACCGCAGATCTCTCCAAACCGGATCCACAAGAAGTTGCGCAAGGCAGCGCCATTTGCTCGGGCACTGCTGACGCAGATGTTCGATAGTCGCGAGGAAGTCGAACCAGAACGCTGGGGCGGCTACGACATGATTGCCGTGGATGGGTCAAGCGTGACTTGTCCGGGAGCAAAAGGCACGGATGCTCGTCTACATGCTGCAATTCGGCTGAGCGATCTGCACATTTATGATGCTGTTGTGACCGATGAATCCGAAGGAGAAACTCTTCGGCGTTTTTTCTTCATTCCCGGACAGCTCGTCATTATCGACCGATGTTATGCAAATCCCGCTGGAGTCGC
This sequence comes from Polyangiaceae bacterium, assembly GCA_031415295.1. Classification (GTDB taxonomy): domain Bacteria; phylum Myxococcota_A; class Polyangia; order Polyangiales; family Polyangiaceae; genus Polyangium. Next base: position 2,358 of record JANORL010001340.1, read on the forward strand.
GTGGATACGCAATTGCGGCGGCGATATGATCGCGCGACTGAATCGTGGAGCATTACCACTTTATGACGACGAGCAAAATGAAGTCGACGTAATTGCCTGGGCGCGTGCATTGCAGGATGGCATTGCGC
>JANORL010001341.1:0-6605 GCA_031415295.1 Polyangiaceae bacterium
AGCTCCGTGCGCGTTGTGGTCGTCGTTCGGACGTCTACGATGAGCGCCGTTTCTGCGTAACCAAGGCTCAGCTGATCGCGAACGAATCCGTACCCCAACGCGCCGAGAAAACCAACGACGATTGCCATGCTCGCAAACTCGCGCGCGGCGCTTGGTGGATCTTGTACTGCTTCTTTTTGTTTCGAAGGCATCGACGAGCCGCAGGTTACTCGACAATCGCCGCACTGTCCATGGCAATCTGAACATTGTTTGGACGTCGTTCACGCCGGCATCTGCAAAATCCACGACTGCAACACATTTCACCCCCTGCGCAAAGTTGCTCCACACGTTCCACATGCCGCAGTTCATCGAAGAACTGGATTCAACTTGCATTTTCATCCGAGCGCGTGTACTTGAGGCGCACTTTGAGTGCGTTCCGCGGCAATCTGACCTTCGCGCGCTTCTACGTCACAGGCGACATCCCCGACGATGTTCCTGGTACGACGTTGCGGCGCATTCGAGCCAACGCCTTTCAACCACTTTCGCCCGAGGAAGACAAAAGCGAAGGCGTTGGTTGGGCCAACATCGAGGATCCGGTCGACATCGATCTCGACCACGAAAAGGTGTTCTACAACGAGTACGTTTGTCTGAGCCTACGTCTCGATCGTTGGGCCGTACCAGGGCCATTGCTCAAGGCGCATTTACGAGAAGCCGAACAAGCGCTGCTCGAAAAACGCGGCCTAGAAAAGCTTGGTCGACAAGCGAAGGCGGACCTCAAGATCATGGTGGTGCGTAAATTGCGCCGGCAACTCGTACCGTCGCTGAAAAGTTACGACATGGTGTGGAACCTGAATTCGCACATCGTGCATTTTTTCAGCCAATCCGAACGAATTACAACCCTGTTCGACGATCTTTTCAAAAAGACGTTCAAGCTCGATCTCGTTCCGGAAAGTCCTGGCACCGCTGCGGATCGAGCCGGTCTCGATGCCAAACAAGCCACAGCCCTCGCCGGGCTCGAACCAACGACACTCGCGCGTGTGGAGCAAAGCTAATGGAGCTTTTGGATCTTATCGAAGGGCGCCGCTTCATGGGCCGCGAATTCGTGGTTTGGTTGTGGTTCGAGAGCGAAATGCAAGAGACAAACCTACGTCCGACAGGCGTAGATCCGATATCGATGTGGCTCGAAGCGCAGATCACGCTGGTGTTCGAAAAAGAAGAAAGCCGCCTCAAAGGAGCGATTCCTGCGTCGTCTCCCGAAGCGAAAGAGGCACTTCGTCAGGGCAAATTGCCAAAAGAGGCAAAAATGCGAGCCGTTCGCGGCGATCGCGAATACACCTGGACGCTCAAAGCCGAAACCCTTGGGCTTTCCGGGCTGAAGCTGCCGACGCAACTGAAAAAAGACGATGAAAAACACGAGATATTTTACGAGCGAATGATGCTGGTCAATGATCTCGATGCGACTCTAGCTGCGCTCTACGGCGATTTCATTCAACTACGACTTGCAGATGCCTGGGATGATGAAGTGGTACCGCTCATGCAAAGCTGGGCGTATGGCGAAAAGCCGGACCCTGACGCGTATTTGTCAATAAAAAGCTCCGTGCTCGCCGCGAAACGGGGTAAACGTAAACGCTGACGCGGAAGCGTTCAAAGATCTTGGCGAGCGGCTTGGGTCGTGATAAGCGCAGGCGATGACTTCTGTTCTACGCCCCGATGTGCTTATCATCGGCGCTGGTCCCGTCGGGCTCGCTCTTGCCTGTTCGTTGCGTGCGCATGGCGTTGCCTGCGTGGTTGTCGATAAAACGGATGGTCCGGTGCACGAATCGAGGGCCACGGACATTCATGCACGCACATTGGAACTTTGCGCGACACTTGGTGTAACGGACGCGCTGCTCGCCATCGGAAAACGATCGTATGCCGCGTGGTTTTATTCCGAGGGACATCGCGTCGCGGGTTTTTCCACGGACGATCTGCCGTCACCCTACCCGTTCATCCTTGGAATTCCGCAATACGCCACGGAAAAAGTATTCCTCGCTCGACTCGAAGAACTGGGTGGCCAGGTATTACGGCAACACTCGTTCCTTTCGCTCTCGCAATCCGAAGACCACGTAACCGCAACGCTTACGGATTCGACCGGCGCCGAAGTAACCATCAAAGCCGGTTGGCTCGTCGGTTGTGACGGTGCGACCAGTACGGTACGCCAAAACCTGGATCTTCCATTCGAGGGGGATACGTACGACGAATTGTTTCTCTTGGCGGATATGCGTATCAACTGGGACCTCGCTGGCGACGAATTGCATTTGTTTCTTGCTGAAGAAGGTTTTTTTATGGTTCTTCCCATGCCTGATGGCTGGGTGCGAGCGTTTGCGTGCGTTCCGCCAAACCGTAAGGACTTGGTGGCAGATCGCCCAACGTTCGAACGATTGATTCGCGAACGGATTCACGTGCCTTGCGAAGTGCTCGAAACGGGCTGGATTGCTCAATTTCGTATTCATCGGCGTATGGTGCCTCGTTATCAGGTTGGCAGGGTTTTCCTTGCGGGAGACGCGGCGCATATTCACAGTCCGGTGGGTGGCCAAGGCATGAACATTGGTATTCAGGATGCAGTGAATTTGGGTTTTAAGCTAGCGCTCGTCGCCCGTGGCCAAGCCCGCCCGGAATTGTTGCACAGTTATGAAACGGAACGGCATCACGCAGCAGCTCGCACATTACGCGACACGCACCTGGCGACGACGTTATCGATGTTTCAAAGCCCCTGGCTACGAATTCCCAGGGATCTCATGGGTCGAGCAACCCAAGGCAACAACGCGTTGGCGCGTTGGATGTGTGAACTCGTGGCGTCGTTTCATGGCGATGTTCGAGATAGTCCGGCCGTAGAATCGGTACGTGGGTCTTTGCTTCGCGCTGATGTATTCGCAGATCCATCGACGGAAGAGCCAAGCTTACTCGAGCATTTGTCGTATTCCACAGGCACGCGCGCCGGCGAACGGGCACCTTATGTGATATTCGACGAACATGCGGAATTGTCGAGTTTTTCGCTCATCGCGCCGAACCAACATACATTGCTGCTTTTCGACGGCCTGGCGCGAACAGAGGAAGGTTATCACAAGTTGGCCACCACTACGCACGACGTGCAACGCGTTTTTCCGGACGTAATCCGCGTATTGACCATCGTCCCCGATACGCAGCGACCTATGGATCTGCCCCCCGATGTCCGGGTGATCGCCGATCCGCAACAGAAATTGCACGACGCATTCGCTGCCCAAGCGGAGTGTGCATTTTTGATTCGGCCCGACGGGTATGTGGCTTTTCGTTGCCAACCAGCGGATCCGTCTCATATCATGAATTTCCTGGCAAATATGTTCGTGCCTCACGCAGTGTGACCAGCATCGAGCAAATCGTCGACGAGTTGTCTCAAATGAACAAAATACTTTTGGCGCACAACGCCATCAACTGGAGCCAATCATGCGCGTGATGTCCTATCGAACGTACGGGGGGCTGCTCGATCTCTTGGAAGTGGAACGTCCCTCGCCCAAATCGGGACAAATCCTCATTCGAGCGCGGCATTGCAGTGTCAATCCGTTCGATTGGAAATTGGCTTCCGGAGCCTACCGCTTCATCTTACCCGTCAAAATGCCCGCCATTCCCACCTTCGACGTCGCCGGCGATGTGGCCGAAGTGGGTCCAGGCGTAACGTCTTTCAAAGCTGGCGACCGTGTTCACGCGCGAGTTAATGGTGGGACGGGTGCAGCCAGTGCAGAATACGTGATCGCAGGCATTGACGTGGCAGCTCATGTTCCTGCAGATATGCCACTCGATATTGCCGCAGCCTTGCCGCTTGCAGGAATGACAGCGCTGCAAGGATTACGCAACGAAGCTCGATTGCCCATGAAAGGCGCTACGGAAAAAGTGCTCATCGTCGGCGCTTCGGGAGGCGTTGGTCACTTGGCGATACAAATCGCACGAGCTGCGGGAGCAACCGTAACGGGCGTGTGCAGTGGTCGAAATGTGGCCATGGTTTCGGACCTTGGCGCGCATGAAGTCATTGATTATTCGCAGCCGGATGTTTTTCGCAACAAAGGACCTTGGGACGTCGTGCTCGATTGCGTCGGCGGTCCTCCGTCTGCCTGGACGGACAAACTTGTCAAAGGAGGCCGTTATACGAGCTGTTTGCCTGGTCCTTCTGTGTTTGCCCGCGCTATGCTCAATCCCTTCACGAGTCGCCGCGTACGCGCTGTGATGCTGAAATCGAATGCCGCGGATCTAAGCAAATTGGATGCTTTGTTCGAACGTAAATCATTACGGGTGATCATCGACAGCCGATTTCCACTGTCAAAAATGAACGACGCGTGGGCGCGCAGCAAAAGTGGTCGAGCTACGGGCAAAATCGTGATCGATATCGACGAGTAGCCGGCGCAGAATCGTTTATTCGTTACGCCGTGGCGTTACGACGATTTTGGGGGGCGGGGGAAAAACGCGCTGGTCCGAGCGATGTATGCATCGTATCCGGGCCTCTTTGCGCGTAACGATTTTTCGAGCAAGGGCACGCCCGAGACCCGCATGAGGAAAAACGACATCAATGCCGGTCCGACAAACGTCCACCAGGCGCTTGTCGTCGAGAGTGCCACGAGGTAGATTCCCCACCAAACCATAAAGTCGCCGAAATAATTGGGGTGGCGCGTATATCGCCAAAGTCCGCGATCCATGACTTTACCGGCGTTTTCTGCGTTGGCCTTGAAACTGGCGAGTTGCGCGTCACCAACAGCCTCGAAAAACAGCCCCACGGACCAAACGAATATTCCTACGAAATCGAGCCATTGCAACTTTTCGGGCAACACTGCGACCTGCGCCGCTTGCACGGGCAATGACACGATCCACATGATGACCGCCTGGAGCACGAAAACGCTTCCAAGGCTCACGACAGGGAAACGCGCCCCATGGCGTTTCCGCATTGCTTGATAACGATAATCTTCCTCTTTTCCAAGGTTGCGTCGAATCAAGTACAGGCTGAGTCGCAGCCCCCAAATCGTCACCATCGCCGCCATGAGCAATCGACGATGCGGCGCACCGCCGCCGAGAAAGTAAGCGATCCACGCGATCACGACGAAACCAGCACCCCACGCCATATCGACGATACTCGCGTCTCGCACCGCGAGACTCACGAGCCAGAGCACGAAGAAGAGCACCAGGATTGCGCCCAGACAAGTCAAACCGAGGGTCAACATGTGGCTACCTTGGACACCATAAAAGGATTACATCGCGTCCATCCTCATGGAGTTTTGTAGAGGTCGAGGTATTGCAAAATATCAGCAAGATCCGAATCGGGAAGTGCTTCGAGTGATAACGGTGGCATTTCGCCCGAATAACTGACGAACCCACCATGACGTACCTTTTCGACAAAAACGAGACGTTGTTCTTTCGCCGTATACTGACCAATCGGGTGATCGCCGAGCGTCTGCTCAGGCAATACGGGAGCGCGCGCCACAAGACGATCCTTACCGGTATGCGTAGCACCGTGGCACGAAGCACATGCACGCTGATAATGCTTGGCCCCTCGGATTGCATCTCCCGCCGGTAAATCCGCAATGGATACGAGAATCGTAAATGGAACCGCAGCCGTTCCTTCACTGCCCTGCGATATCGAATCAAGGTATGCGAAAACCGCACGAGCTTGCTCGTCTTCGGCTGTCCACGGAGTGTTTTCAAGCATGAAGTAATACAAGCAAGCATTGACGGCTCGCAAAAGATCCAGCTCTTGACCACCCCAATAAGATGGTCGCTTCGTCACTCCGACGAGAGAACCGCCAGAACGAAGAACATCTGGATCCGCTGGACCAGTGTCGTGGCACGTTGAACATGAATATACATTCACGGTTGTCCCGACAATTCCCGGATCCGAGAAAAGGACTTTTCCATGATCGACCGCCGTTCCCCCCTGAATGACGGGTTGTGCGAGGTCATCGGAGCAACCACCAAGCAGCCAAATTGCAGCAACAAACGTGATGTGCTTCATGGCCTCACCTCGCAGAAGGACGCGAATGCGTCTGGATATACACCAACGTTGGTCGAACAAAGTGTCGCAATCGTCATGGGATCGGACCAAAAGATCTTTCCGGCAGCCATAAGGGTCGCCATCGCACGGCAAAGCCTACGTCCTGGCGCAAAAAAGTGCCAACCACTTTTCAAAAAATGTTTCGCGAAACTTGGCCCCGCCGAGCAACCTCCCGTATTCATGGCCACCCTCATGGAACCAGCTCGATGAAATGGCTTCGATTCATTACAATTCTTTCTCTCAGCGCAATCAGCTGTTCATCCAAAAGTTGCGGCAACGCTCAGAACGATGTGCCCGTTTCAGCGGTCCCGTCAGCGCAAGCGTTCGAGGATGAAACCCTTGTGCAAAAACGACTCCACGACGTCATGCTTGCCAAAGGCCCCACGTACGTCGCGCGGACACGTCATAAAGGTGCAGACGGCTCTCCGACGTACACCAATCGCCTCATCCTTGAATCCAGCCCTTATCTGCTCCAACACGCCCACAATCCCGTCAATTGGTTTTCCTGGGGAAACGAAGCTTTTGAACGGGCTCGAAAACTCGGCCGGCCTATCTTTCTTTCCGTAGGTTATTCAAC
>JANORL010001342.1:0-10149 GCA_031415295.1 Polyangiaceae bacterium
CCGCCGCCCGCGCAGCCCCGGACAAACCGTCCAGCACGCGTCGCTGCACTTCGACAAGACTCGACAACCGATCTTCTTCGGCGAGCAGGCCTTCGTAGAGAGCAGCAGCTTGACGATCTTGTGGGTTTGTCTCGTACGCTCGAGTCAAGAGCGATTCGAATTCGGTCGGGGCAAACCGTCGAGCCAAACGCGCGCCGCGTAGAAAAAACCGCGCCGCGTCGACTGGACTGCTCGACGCTCCATTTGCACTTTGCAGAAGCGAAGCCACATGCGCTTCCCAGCCATCTTGATCGGCCTGCGCATCCGTCAAACCAGCTCGTGCTTCTTCACTCGTTCCACCCGAAGCACCGAGTGCTCGAGCGTAGGTCTCGGCGGCCTTGTCGTGCTCGCCGAGATCGCCGTAGACATCGGCCAGTTCCACAAGCAGCGGAGCAGCTTCGGGACCATCGCCGATCGCCTTGAGCTCGAGTTCGAGCAGGCGTTGGACCATGTTTGTCTTGCCAAGCTCCCAGTACACGAGTCTCGCTGCTCGAAGCGCTTCCGTAAGCGCCGAGTTCAGCTTGAACGCGTCCTGGAGATGCTTCAGTGCCTTGACGCCCTGCAAGAACTTCTCGTCGAGAAGGCGTCCAAGCCGCAGGTGACAACTTGCCTTCGCGACAGGATCTGCCTCGCTAGCAAGTTGCTTTTCGAGCTCGTCTGCGAGCCCCTGCCAATCACGTACCGCTTCGAGATGATTCAGACGCTGCGCAAGATCCATGGATTCCTCGGCCCCTGGCCCGATCTACGAAAGGCCTTGCCATCGACGTCGCCGACGTACTGCCAAGACTAACTGCCACCAAGCTTCGTGATGAGTGATTGCGATTGCTCGCATTCCGTCTTGTACGACGCAGCCTTCGACCCTTTACACGCGCGAGTTGTGAAGCCTTTCAGCATCTGCACTGCCTCTTGCGTGCGCGGCGGTTCAAGCACTGCGTACGTACTTCCGAGCATGAACAAAATCTGTATCGACTCGGCACCTTCCGTACCCGCAACAGCTTTCGCCGCCTCGAGTTCCGTCACGCGCTCCGCGACCGACTTACGTTCGTTGTACACCTCGGACTGCAGCACATGGACCCAGAAGACAGACTTGTCGCCAGGCTTCGCAAACGCCTTCGCTTCCTTGAGTACCTGCTCGGCTTCATTGACATAGCCAAGATTTAGATAGAGGTCGGCGAGCGGCGGGTAGTAGCGAATCTCGAAGGGCTGGTGCTCGATCGCTTTTGTGTAGTTTGCAAGCGCGTTTTGCTCGTCGTCTGTCCACAAAAACACGTTCGCAAGCTGGTGATAACAGTCCGCGTAGTTCGGATCGTTCTCGATGCACTTTTGATAAGGCTCCTTCGCCTCCTCATACGTGATCGTCTTTTTCTTCGCCTGCATCTCGAGCGCGTATCCGCGGTCGAACCAGTAGTTCGCAAACTTCGGTGCAAGCTGCGCAGCTCGCGTCAACGTCGACGCGACCTTGTCCCAGTCTTCCTTCTTCTTGTAGGCCATCGCCAGCTTGTAAAAAATCCGATGGTTTGTCGGATCAAGCTTGGTCGCTTGCTCGTACTTCGTGGCCGCACCGTCAGGATTGAGGTTGAGATCCTTGTCCCCGGCGTTGGCGAGAATGACAGCCTCTTGCCGGTTGCGACTGCAACCGAGGAGACTCACCAAACTCGAAACTGCGAGACACGACGCCATCAACATTGCGCCAAGCTTCATTGCTTCGCTCACCTTTCTCGAGGACGGCTCTACCGTCCCCTCGCGCTCCGCGTATAGGAATCCCTGCGCGGCTGCGCTTTGCTGCCAAAAACACGAGACAAAGCCTCGATCTCGCAGACGAAATCGATATCGCCCTACGCCAAAAAGACGTTTCGAGGCGGGCCGAGAATAGGCGGAGCGCGCGTCGAAAGTCCAGCATCGATTGGATCCGTCCGTCTTGCCGAACCACAGCCGCACGAACCACTCGGCAAACACGCAGAGAGGCAAACAAAAAACGACGCCCCGCGAGCAAAAAAACTCGCGGGGCGTACCTCGTCAACCGAGAGGTGAAGAATCAACCACCAGGGCTGAACATGATCGGATACACGACCGTTACGATGCCGCCTTCAGGCTGTGGGAAGGACAAACCGTAGAAGGCACGCACGGTACACGACACGACGCCTCCATCAGGCATGTCCGATCCGCCGTTGCCGACGTTCGAAACTGCGCCGTCACGACCAATGACGAAACGAACCGAGACGCGTCCTTGCAAGTTCGGGTTGTTCCGCAAACCGTTTTCGTAGCAGAGACGGAAGCGACCGAAGTTCTGACGCACGATGCGTTGGATGACTTCCGGGGGCAAACGACCGCTAACGCTCGTCGCACCCATACGAACCTGCGGTGGTTTGGTGCGGTGTGAACCAGACAAACGGCCGTGTCCCGAGCCAAACCCTTGGCCAGTTCCCGATCCGGCACCATGACCAATGGTTCCGATGTTGCCAAGGCCAATGCCTTCACCTCGACCGCCGCCACCTTCACCGATACCGGACAAACCGAGACCACCAGCACCGAACGAATCGCCGATGTTGTCACCCCACATGTTGCCACGTGCGCTCAACGGATCGTTACCGAGCGAATCGTCGCGACCCCAAGGAGCCGTCGGTGCATTGGGATCACCACCTGCTCCCGCATTGAGCAGACCGATCATGCCGAACTCGGCAGCATCACGAAGCGCCGCTTGACGAGCAATGTGCGGGTCAGCGTTGTCCTTGGGACCTTGGACCCCAAACTTGTTGCCGCTCGCCTTGGTGTTCGGATTCCCCATGGAACCTTCTTCACCCTTTGCTCGCGTACCCGTGCCGCCTTCCTTGTTGTCGGCGCTGCTGTCGGCAGTCTCCTCCGGCGGCTTCTCTTCCAGCTCTTTTTCAGCAGCTGCGTTGAGGTACTGCTGGATCATGAACTTCTGATCGTCGGAGATACCGTCTTCACCCGTTGCACCGAGCGGCGGCATGAAAAACGCCATCGCTGCGAGCAGACCAAGGTGAACGGCCGCGGACAAACCATGGTACATGTAGGCCTGCGCATCGAACGCGAAGTGCCCCGCAACCGAGCGACCTGCGTTGACCGTCGACACCTGGAAAATCAAACCATCGACGTCGATACGCGCTTTCGATCCAGCCGGAAGTGGAACTTGGAACGCGCCAGAAAGTTCAGCACACGGCTGCGCCTTGCCACTGTCGATCGCTTGCTGAACCGTCATTTTCGGTTGACCCGCAAGTTCGATCGTGCCGGTTGCTCGCGGTAACAAAACCACCGAAATCGAACCACCACTTGCAAGCACGATCGGAGCACGCGTCGTCCCAATCTTCTCTTGGGGTACGAAATAATCGCAGCTAAACGTCTTGCTATTCTCTTCGCCGACGTAATACGAACGCGGCGGGGTCAAGTGCGCAACGTGCAGAATCGTTTGATCCCAAAGAACCATCACCTCGACGGATGCCGTCGGCGTTTCGACTTCTTCATTGGGAACGTCGGGGCCGCTCTTGACGAGTTGATACGTGTATGAACCTTCGGGTGCGTCGTGCGCAACCTCGTCATGCGCCGGAGGTTTCGGCTGCGCGAACGGGTTGTTCTGGCCAAACGGATCCGCACCGAATGCGCTTGCCGCAGCAAACGGCGCGGCAGCGGGAGCCGCAAACGGATTAGCAGCTGCTCCTCCACCAAACGGATTCGCTCCAGCCCCCGCGGCAAACGGATTGGCACCTGCCGGTTTTGCGCCGACGGCAATCGCCACAGGTTCGGCCTTCTCCAGGATCAATTTCGTGCCGCCGATCTGAAGTTGATCGTCGACCTTGATCTTGACCTTGTTGACACGAGCGCCGTTGACGAGCGTCCCAGGCTCATTGCCAAGATCAATCAATGTGATGTCGTCGGGCGAGGCCACTTCGATGACCGCATGCATGCGCGATGCAAGCTCATCATCGACTCGAAGATGGCTCTTCGGATCCTTACCAACCTTGACGATGTCCTGCGCTACCGTCTCTCGCCGCACGAGCGCTTCGTTCTGATAAAGCGCGAACGTAAGAGCGACCTTCTGCTTGCCTTCCATCGTGAGCCAACCTTCCCTATCTATTTGCGCCTCGCCGTGACGAACGATGCGTACCGAAGCACTCGAACTTCGCCTGGATCAATCAGTCGTTTGGTCTGGTTCGCAATGCATGGACCATGATGCGATCACGATCCATGCACGCGATCACGACCATCACAGGTTCTCGACGGACTTCAACATCTCAGGCACGAACGTCGTACGCGGACGAATCAGCGTCGTACGAACTGGGCCCGGACGAACCCGAATCGTCGCGTCATTAGGACCAAAACCCCCGGCATTGAGCGGGTCATCGGTAAACTCGTATCCGTAACCGTCGTCCTTTTTCTTGTCTTTGCCTTGCGCAAGCGCAAACGAAGACATGAGAAGCACAACCATTCCACTCACCAGGGCAGCACCCAAACGCGTTGATTTATTCATAGCTCAGCCTCCTACGCCTCGATCTGCCGAATAATCCGATTACGGTATCGTGCTCGGTCCAGCAAGATCAACGAAAAACCATCAGCCAACCTGTTCGAGAACACCGCAGCACGTATTTCCTTGGATTCTTCGAGCCCGTGAATTTCCGCTCTGAAAAAAGAAACGGGCCCGCAGCATCACTGCGGGCCCTCGGCGTTCACTGACCGCCACCCTCCGACGGTTTCGCATCACCGCCCGGAGCACCGTCTTCACCCTTGTTGATCTCGGCTTCTGCCGCACGCTGCTTCGCTTCTTGCTCCGCCGCTTTGCGTTCCGACTCGGTCTGCTTGTTGAAGTCGATGATTTGCTGGATTTCTTCCATACGCTCCTTCGAGCGCTTCACCGCATCAGCATATTCGGCACCGGAACCGGCCTTTTTGATGAATTCACCAAAAAGCACCTTTGCCGAAGCAAGAACTTGCTCGGCATCTTTGCCGCCGCTCTTGGCCTTGTATTCCTGCGTGAGAATCGCGTCGTTGTAGTACGTCTCGGGTCGATCCGGAGAAATCCGCTTCGCTTCCGCAATCTCCGCCGACGCCGCAGGAACCATCTTGTCGAAATTCGCGTCGTCAATTTGACCACGCAATGCCAAGGCCAATCCGAGACGAGCATCGAAATCGTTCGGACGCATCTTGACGACCGCCCGATACGCCTCTTCAGCTTGCGCAAACCCACGGAATTGCAGGTTAACGGCCGCGTAGTTCATTTGCGCTTCGTAGAACCCAGGATCGATCTGCCGAGCGCGATTGAACGAGCCCACTGCCGCATTCAGGTTCGACAATTCGACCGAAATCATGCCCGCCGTATTGTGAATGGGAGCATAATTCGCGTTTTTCCGAATGGCTTGCGAACAAACCAAGGCCGCAAGGTCAAGCGCCTGGGTATCGACTTTCTTTTCCTTGCTATTGGCAGCTGCAACGCCCTTCTTCGACGTCTTGCCAGCCTTTTGCTTCGCCGCTTCCATGTAGAGCAACGCAAGCAAATTAAACGCCGGCAAGTAACCATCGTCGACGGCCAGAGCACTTTGCGCATAACGCTTCGCAAGCTGCATGTCCGTCGTACCGTCCTTACCAGTCGGCGAATTACGCTTCATATGAAGCATACCGAGCTGCACGAGGCCTTCGACGTTCTTGAATTGCGCGTCGACGATGGCCGCTTGCGTGAGTTCCGAAATGGCCTGGTCGATGTTCTTTTCGCCCGACTCGGCAAACGCGTAAATCGCGAGCTGCACCCGTGCACGGTGGAATTTCGGATCAGCCTTCAGCGCTTGCTGAAAGTATTCCTTGGCCTTCGAATCGTTTTTGCAACGCTGCCAAGCAACACCAGCATTGTAAATCGCCTCAATGAATTTCTTGTCCTGCTCATCCGCAGCGTCCAAGAAAATCTTCGACGAATCTTCACAAGCCGCTTCGTTCCAATCGCCAACCTTGTCGTGCTTCGAGAATGCCTCGAGGCCATCCTTGTAACGGCTGGCAGCCTTTGTGGATACCGCATTGCCTTTGCTGTCGGTAATGGCATTGCCCGTTTTTGGATCCACTGCACCCTTGCCACTGCCGCCGCCACCCGTACCACCGCCGCAACCAATGGCTGCCGCAATGACCGTCGTCGCCAAGAGAATTGATAGTCGCTTCATGGCTTCCTCCATCACTCCTTCGGCTACTTCGCCGGCTTGTCCGCAGGTTTGTCCGCAGGCGGCGCATCTGATGCCGCAATGAATGCAGTGCCGTCCATATTGAGCGGCTGAGCCCGGTCGCTCATACCCGAGTTCACGCGCGATGCCGAACCACGGAATTCGTCGACCAAGTGGTATTCAGCGCCAAAGTTCTTCGACAACCACACTTCGCAAGCTCGGGAGAACTCGTCGAAGTATTGGAACTTGATCGAATAGTCGAGGCACGTCTTGAATGCACTCTTCGCCATTTGCTTCTGCGGTTCGCTCGCTTCGTCGAGTTTCGCGAAGTATTCACCACGAAGCTCGGCATAGCTGAGGTCGGTTCCGGGAACCATGCCATTGCCCTTCCATTCCTTGGGAATGGGAGCACCTCGGAATTCCAAGACGAATCGGCCCCAAACTTGACCCACGCGAGAACCGGCGGCAATAACCCACTTCGGCGGCGGTGCAGGCTGAAGGTTGACGATTTGCTTGTATTCGTCCGCCAATCCCTCAATGGCTGGCCGCTTCTTCTTGATCCAGTCCATGACCTTGCCATTGATGTGCTTCATGACATCGTCACGTTGACCAGAACCCTTGTATTCCGGGAACTTGATCTTATCGACTTCCTTGCGCTTCAATTCAGCAAAGAAGAAGAGCGCTTCGCCAACAGCCGTCAGCGATTTCGCCGTTCGACGAAGTTTCTCGTCGTCACCACCACCAATGGCGTCGAGCTTCTTGAGAGCCGCTTGCGGATCCTTCCAGAAACCACGAACCTTGTTGTATTCGGGCGTGGCACTCGAAGGATTGTTGATCTTCATGAACACGCGAGCAAGCATGGCATGCGCTTGGATCTGAATGTCGAACGTGGCATTCTTGTCGATCTGCCCCATCGCTCCACTCAAACGCTTACGCGCATTCTCCCAATCTTCCTTCTCGATGTAATGCGCACCGATAGCAAACGCGATCTGCGCCGCTTGCGCCGGCTTTTGCCCACCGTAGTTTTTCCCGAATGACTCGGCATCCTTGATGGCTTGATCCTCTTGACCCAAACCCAAGCGGAGCAAAACGGCATCCTGGAGCGCTTCGGGGGCTTTCTCCATCTTCGGGTTTTCCGCAGCAAACCTCTCGTACCAGTTGGCAGCTTCGTCGTAGACCGCAATGGCCTGGTAGTTGCCGCCAATTTCGTAAACGGACTTCTTGGCAAGTTCCGTCTTGTTGAGGTTGTACTTCGGGTTCAGCAGGATCTGACGAGCCGCAATCGACTTTGCAATGAGGCGCGCAGCCTGGAATGCACGGGCAGCGTTATAAAGAATTTCTTCGCTCTTGTCGCACGAAGCTTCCTTCTTTTCACACGCTGACTCGCCGTACTTCTTCCACAGCTCCATGTACGCCAATGCGCCTCTTTCGTACATCTTGATCGTATCGACGCCACCACCACCTGCATCGGCCGCTTTAATCGTTTCTTGCGCAGCCAAACGCTCGATGTCTCGCTGAATGCGGACCAAAATGCCGCATTGCTCGGCATTGTCCTTTTCCTTGCCCTTCGTGCAATAAAGCTCGATGAACTTGGGCACGTCACCCGCCATGTCAGTAAAACACGACGGACGCGAGGGCTCCGAATTGGTGCCAAGAATGTTGAGGCTCTCGAGGTAAAGCTGCGTCGCGTAAATGCCCACATCCTTGTCAGAATGCGTCATCGCGATTTCACGGAACGCCGTCCCTGCTTCCTCCCAATGCTGCGCTTCAAAGTACGTACGCGCGCGAGCAAACTTGACTTCAATGTAGTTCTCTTGCGCTTCCTTGTCGTTCTCGGGAGGCTTGATGTAGCAGATGTACCGATTGAACGCGTTAATCATGCCCTTCTGGCCATCCGTAAATGGCTTCGGAGCGTATTTCGCCTTGTCCGCGGCGGCGTTTTTCTTCGGATCCTTCGCCGAACTCGGAAGATTGCCCGTGCCCTTCTTTTCCGAGCCGTCCTTATGCAGCTCGGTATAGATGTTTTGGTAGCAAAGAACCGCAGCAAACGCTGCCTCTGGAGCAGACGCCCCAGTCGGATCCTCGGCTACGACGGCATCGAACGCCGGACCACACTTGGCCCAATCCTTGTTGAAGTAAAGAAGATCGGCCATTGCATATTTTATCTTGGGTATGCTTGGCCAGTCTTCCTTCACAATGCGCGGAAACTCGAACTTCGCGAATTGATCCTGCTTGAATGATCCCACGACTTTTTCGTACAGCGCCGCCGCGAGCGTCATCGTGTTCTTGTCGCCCGTACCGCGAACACCACCGGAACCTACGGCTTCGAGGTGCCACGCCATTGCCGTTTCCGTGAGCAAACCCGCCGTCGAATTCGAGCACTTGAGCTTCATATCGTCGGGGTGCCCCTCGGTAAGGAACTTGTTGTGCACTTCGATCATGCGGTCGAGCTCTTCTTTGATCCCGGCCTTGTTGCCCGACTTCATCGCCAACGTCGCTTCCGTAATATGCCCCTGATACTTGCAGAATCGGGGACCGCGGTCGCGCACCATAAGATCGCGATAAAGCTCGATGCCTTCTTTGTAATGGCCGGTATCGAGGTAGTTCTGGCCGAGCTCATCGAGCATCTTCAGCGTCTTTTCATTCTCGATGCCTTGATCGCCCGACAACGGCTTGAAGAAGTCGTGCGCGGCTTTCGGAGAAGCGCCGAGCGCGTACACGGGAATGATGTCGCGACGTGCAGAAATCGCGAGTTGCGCCGCATTGGGCAAAGTCGCATATTGTTGGCCGTATTCAATCGTCTTCTTGAATTCAGAAATCGACTTCAAGAAGTCGCCCAAGTTCCAGTAGACATACCCGAGCTTGTAATGGGCGTAGCCCCAAACCTTGTTTTCAGGTGCCGGGTACTTGATAACTTCCGAATACGATTGCTGCGCGAGCTGCCATTTCGATGGATCACCCTGCGCCTCGTTGAAGAAAAGTTCACCGAACGCCAGATACGCATTCGGAATGTACTTCGATTGAGGCCAGTTCTGGATCAACTCGAAATAAACTTTGCGGGCTTCTTCGAGAGCCGCCGGCGTACCCGTTTGCTCGTGCTCGTACGCGAGGTAATAAAGAACCTCGTCCGTGCAACCAGTGCTCTTCGTCGGATCTGCCGAATTGGCAACTTGGCACCATTTCGGATACTGATTCTTGAGCAGGTTGTAATATTTGACCGCCGATTGTCGGGCCAAACTGAGCATCTTATCGGCTTTGCCGGATTCCTCGCGGTATCCCTTTTCCTTGGGATCCTTCTTGGCCTTCGCCTCGTCCGCCTTGATTGCGTTTTCCGTCTTGTCACGGAATGCCGCAGCCTCGAGCTCGACATAACCTTCCGCAAGGCGCCGCATAAGCTTCGGACGATCCGCCGACGTTTTGGGCGTAGTCGTAAAAAGCCCTTCGACTTGCTGAATTTCCGTGATCAAGAGCAGCCGCGACTTGTCCTTGAGTCGCGCACGACGCTCATCACGCTGCGCCGCATTTATCGATGCGGTCGGGTTGACCGGTTTGAGTTGATCCTCACGCGTCTTCAGCTTCAACGGCGCCGGTGCCGACTTGAAACTAACAGCCGGCTTTTTCCCGGCCCCCTGCTTCAGCGTTCCACCAGGGCACTCCGCGAGATTGGTCTTCGCTTGCTGCGTAATGCATTCGTCTGCGGCCGACGCCGGACCCGCAACAGATGCGGCGGTACATAGACCTGCCGCGGCGGCCGCTAGACGGAACGTCCGAAGCACACCCATGTTCGACTGCTTCATCGTCGTCATCTCCTCATCTCAAACTCGTCATGCGGAAGCGTATTGAACTTCCGTTTGCCCCCGCGGACGGCGACAAACCGTCGCCGTCACCCCTGTTCCGAATCGTGGTTACTTACCGCACTTTGACGTCACGACCTGCCGGTAGAAACCGAGTTCGT
>JANORL010001343.1:0-12036 GCA_031415295.1 Polyangiaceae bacterium
CAAACCTTTGGCCATATTTTTCAGCTACGGCAAAAAGCACGAGACCTAGGTCGAACGAGCCGTTGTACTTCTGACGCACCGTATCGGGCAAACCAATGCCCCCATCGCTACATGCGCCCGTACCGAGATACGTTTCCAATACCTCTTCGGCTGATTGGAATCGCCCCGCATCGAGATCCGCCAGCGCTTGATCCACCGAAGGCGAATTACGCTCGAACGGATTGCGCGGATCCCATCCGCTACAACCGGAGGCCAAATACGTTGCACCTCCAACGAAACACGCCAGGACAAACATGGTCCCTGCGGCTTGGCGGAGCAGCGGCGAATCAAGCAGCGAATCTTTGCTTTTGCGTTCAGAGCGAGCCACGAGGCACCTCCTTGCGCGCGTGTCTCAATGGCACGCCTCGGGGCAGGACTTCCACCGGTCGTCGCCGCACGACGTTCCGGCGTGGGGCATCCGCGATAAACGCTTCCGCCAAGAGGAGCAGAATCGCGAGCCCAAGTGGATAGAAGTACACATCCGCGTAGACGGTTTCGATCCGTTCGGCGAGTTCGCTCTTCATCTGTCGACGTAGTTCAGTCGTGATGCGATCAATGCCCGTCGTGCCTTTGTCAGCTTGAATGTACTCACCACCCGGCGTAGCGGCGGCGATGGAAGCGAGTTGTTTTTCGCCATCGACACTGAGCGATGTGGTGAGCGGTTTTCCTTTTTGATCCGTACGAAATCCGACGATGCGTCCGTCTTCGGCCACCTCCGGAATTCGCTCCGGCGTGCGTCCACCAATCTGCACCACGTGAACCGTCGTTCCTTCGGCACCCAGTTGTTGCGCAACCGCCGCGGGATCGCCTTCCAGATCTTCGCCGTCCGTGATCAGCAGGACGATTCGTTTGTGCTCCGACGATTTGGGATCACGCACCAAAAGCTCGCGTGCTTGGGCCAATGCGCGGGCAATCGCAGTGCCGCCTACGGGCATGTCGTTCGGATCGAGCTGGCGTAAAAATTGAGCGATGGCCGCTCCATCGGCGGTTAAGGGAAAACCCATCGGTTCCCCGGCAAACGCAACTGCGGCAAACCGTGCGCCTTCGAGTTCTTTGACGAGGCGCGCCACTTCAACCTTCGCTCGGAAAATCCGCGACGGCTCGACGTCGCGCGCGTACATACTCTTCGAATAGTCGAGGGCGACGACGACATCCACGTTCGTGGCGGGAATGAGACGCGTGCCCTTGCCGTATTGCGGTCGTGCGGCCGCGACAAACGCGAGCGCCGTAGCCAACACGAGGAGCACGGCTTTCCACGATCGACGCAGCGTCGGATCACTCGTCACGAGCGTAGCGACTCGATCCGCATCACCGAAAACACGCATCGATCGCCCCCGCAGCACCATGCCATGCGCGAGCAACGCGGCGACGACGAGCGAGAGCAGCGTGAACCACAAGAAGACGTGCGATGCGAAGATCATGGGAACCTCCGCAATAGCCACGCGCGAAGCAAGGCATCGAGACCGACGAGGATCACGCCGGGGATGAGCAAAAAGCCGAACAAATCTTCAAACGATGTGCGGCTGGCCTCGAAACGGGTCTTCTCGAGCTGATCGAGAACCGAGTGCATGCTTTCCGCAAGTGCGCGTGCGTCTGTCGCAATGTACGCGGTGCCGCCCGTCGTCTTGGCAATCCACTTGAGCAGTTCGGGATTCACCGGATAACGCCGTCGCACGTAGCTAGGTTGCCCCAACAGATCGATTCCGTTTTCCACTTCGACTTCGTCGTCGGTACCGATCTGGATCGTGTTGATCTTGCAACCTTGGGTCGTGGCGAGCTGCGTGGCGTATTGCGGCGAAACAAGCCCTTCTTTGTTGTCGCCATCGGTGAGTAGCAGGATGACCTTCGACTGCGCATCGCTGCGACGAAGGCGTGCGACAGCCGTTGCGAGCGAGTCACCAATCGCTGTGCTCGAACCATCGATGACGTCGAGGTTCATCTTGCCAACCAGTTCGGTGAGCAAGTGGTAGTCGAGCGTCGGGGGAGACAAAACGTAGGCGGTTTTTCCAAAGACGACGACGCCAATACGATCGGTTTTCCGGCGGCTGATGAAGTCTTGGATAACGATCTTGGCGGTATCGAGACGCGTGAGACGTCGACCCGGCGGCAGGACAATGTTGCCTGGCAAGTCGCCGGGTTTCGCATCGAGAATCGCGCGCATGGACCCGGACAAATCGAGCACCACGACGATGTCGATGCCCTTGTCGTCACTGGTTTGATCACGAAGAACCGAAACAGGCCGCGCGATGGCGACGACGAGCATCATGATGGATGCCGCGCGCAAGACGCCAGGAAGATCTCGGAACCTGGCGCGTACGCCTCGAGGTCCGCGAAGGAAGGGCGCGATGGTCCCTAGACGCATTCGTGGCGTTCGTTCGTCCTGACCAACCGTGCCCCACCAGAAAACGAACGGCACGGTCAGCAGACCGAGCAAGAGCCAGGGATGTTCGAACGTCGCCGACGCCCACGCTTCACTGCGTGCGTAAAACGGATAGACGAGCGCCAACGTCGTCACGACGACAAACTGCAAAGCGATCAGGAAAAACCGCTTCACTCTGCACCTCCGTCAGGCTCGGAGATACGTACGATCGGCGTCGTATTGCGGACGATCGTGATGCCGCGTTCGAGCGATTCGAGGCAGTCTTGCTCCGTGGGTACGACGCGGGCAAACTTGACGAGGTCGGCTTCTTCAAGGAACCGATTGATCGTATCGAGTCCGCGTACGGCAGGACGAACCCGCGCCAGTGTGCGTTCCATCTCGTCCGTCGTGCTTTCGAGACCGTCAAAACCGTAACGCGCGCCCAAGTACTTACGCACGCAATCGCTCACACGATCGAAGTATTCGTCCGTGTGACCGTCGGTGATGAGCTTCGAGGTGCGGATCGCTTCGAGTTCAGCGAGCGCGGCAATCCAAGGAAGAACCGGTGGAACGTAGGGTTCTGCCTTGGGCCTGCGCATCCAACGGATGAAGAAAAAAGCGAAGATCGCTCCGAGCACCGCACTCGTGAGCAGCACGATCGTCGCTTGTTTGGCGAACACCCACTCTTCGCGTTGGGGTCGTCCCGCAGGGTTTGTCCGGACCTTCGGATCGAGTTCGTTGGCGATCGGATCATCGACGACGATGGCGTGCCTTGCCGTGCACAGGGTCATCGTTTCGCCGCTTGCGCGTGCCACCGTGATCGGCACGGGCGGAAGCACCATGCCGTGGCGGCCTGCTTCTTTGGGCAACGGGACGAAAGGCAAACGGATCTTCGTCGTGGCCGTTGCCGAGTCTTCGGCTTGTTCGATCGTGATGGTGGGACCAGCACCCCCATCCGGGTCAGGAAGGACAAACCCTGCTTCGTCGAGTGCTTTGTACGCGTCACTTCCACGTTCGACGTGAAAACCGCCCGGCATGACGATCTCGCCTTTGCCGTGCACGATCGTGATTTCAAGCGTTGCCGCATGGCCGCTGAGACCGCGACCGTTCAGCACTTCGGTCAGCTTCGGCCGCGTCGCACCATCAGGAACGCGTTCGACACACGATGCCCACGTGCTTTGTCCAGCGTCGGGTACATCGCCCGCATTCGGGAGAGCTTGCGTGTCGGGCACGGTTCCCGCGTCCGGCGGATCCTGCGCCAACGACAAACCGACCATCAACGAGGAGGCGGCAACAAACCCGAGGAAGATCAACCGGTGGTTCACCGCCGCATCCTCCGTGTTCGTTTGGCGAAAAGCTTGCGTAACGGCTCGACGTAGTTGCCATCAGTTCGAATGGTGACCGTATCGAGAGCCAATTTTTTGAAAAGTTTGTCCCGCTCAACTTGGTGCGCACGCATCAGCGCTGCGTAACGCTCACGCACGTTGCGATCGGACGTGTCGACCACGACTTCTTCGCCCGTCTCGAGATCTTCGAAGGTCGCCAGACCGACGTCGGGCATCTCCGTGTCGCGAACGTCTTCGAGCACGACCGGGATCACGTCGTGTTTGCTGGCAGCGAGCGCGAGAGCTCGTTCGTAGCCGCGATCGAAAAAGTCACTCACGACGAACGTGACAGCTTTGCGCTTCTGTACCTTGCAGAGCGTTTCGAGAGCGACCTTGAGGTTCGTCCCGGAGCTCGTTGATTCGTACCCCAAGATTTCGCGGATGACCCGCATGACGTGTTTCTGGCCCTTCTTGGGCGGAACGATCGTTTCGACAACATCGGTCGCCAAAAGCAACCCAACTCGGTCGTTGTTGCGGATCGCGCTAAAGGCACAAAGCGCGCAGATCTCCGCGGCTACTGTGGCTTTCGACGAACGTCGCGTCCCGAAATGCTCGCTCTCGGACAAGTCGACCACGAGCATGACCGTCATCTCGCGTTCTTCGGTGAACACTTTGACGAACGCCTCGTTCATACGCGCCGATACGTTCCAATCGATCCAGCGTACGTCGTCGCCGGGGTTGTATGCGCGCACTTCGCGGAAACTCAGACCTTGGCCGCGAAAAACCGACGAGTAACTGCCCGAAAGTTGTTCGTTGGCTAGATGGCTCGTCTTGATCTCGATGGCGCGCAGACGCTTGAGTAACTCCGCCGTCGCGGGTTTGGTTTCCCGAACCTTGCGCGATTCTGGCTGGCGAGGTTTTTCCTGGCGCTCGCCCTCGGCGTCTTTGGCCTCCTTGGTTGACGAAGGCGCTGGTTTGTCCGGGACAAAAAACGACCACAAGCGCGACAAGAAACTCGGCTCGGGAGCCTTCGCCTTGCGCTTCTTGCCCCCTTTGCCCTTGTGAGTAGCGGGAGCCGATGAGGGATCGCGAGGGCGTTTCACGGCACCTCGATCACCTCGAACACCCGACGCACGACCTGTTCGGTCGTCACTTCCTCCGCTTCCGCTTCGTACGTGAGCACGATGCGATGGCGCAGGACATCGGGACCCACAGCCTTGACGTCTTCCGGTGTGACGTAACCGCGATGGCGCAAGAAAGCGTGGGCACGAGCGGCGAGGGCGAGCGAGATCGATGCACGTGGACTCGCGCCGTACTCGATGAGACTCGCGAGGTCTTTCATGCCTTTTTGACTAGGTTCGCGCGTCGCGAACACGATGTTGACGATGTAGTCTTTGACGCGATCATCCATGTACACGTCACGCACGACTTTACGCGCCGTGACCAATGTTTCCGGTTCGATGATCTTGTTGGCCCGCGCTTCGTTAGGGCCTGTGGCGCGATCGATGATCTGTCGTTCGTCCGCGCGTGACGGGTAACCGACTTTGACCATGAGCATGAAGCGATCGATTTGCGCTTCGGGCAAACGGTACGTCCCTTCTTGCTCGATGGGGTTTTGCGTGGCCATGACGATGAAGGGATCGGGCAGCTTGTAGCTCGTGTCGCCGATGGTGACTTGACGTTCCTGCATCGCTTCGAGCAACGCGCTTTGCACCTTGGCGGGTGCGCGGTTGATTTCGTCGGCGAGAACGAGGTTGGCGAAGATGGGTCCAAGCTTCGAGGAAAACTCGCCCTTCTGATGATTGTAGATGACCGTGCCGATGACGTCGGCGGGCAAGAGGTCAGGCGTGAACTGAACACGCGAGAACTTGGCGTGGATAGCGTCGCAAAGCGTGCGGACCATGAGCGTCTTGGCGAGGCCGGGGACGCCTTCGAGCAGGATGTGCCCACCGGTCAAGATGCCGATGAGAATCCGCTCGAGCATGTAGGTTTGTCCAACGATAACCTTGCCGACTTCGGCGGTAAGGTTTTCGATGAAGGCGCTTTCTTTGGCGACGAGTTCGTTAAGGGCGCGGACGTCGTGCATGGGAGGATCGAGCAGCAGGGTTGGGGGCAATCGATTCCGCTTCGAGTTGCGGAACGACGCACATAGCAAGTTCGGTGCGCTTTTACAGTCGCGCCGCGAGACTTATTCCCTAACCGTCAGGTTGCAAGTGTCGAAACGATCAAACAGCGGGCAAAACGTTCAAATTCGCGCTGCCGCTTTGCTTGCCATAGAGCTGCTTGATCTCGATCTTGTAAGATCCCATGGCCGAAGCCGTGAACTCGACCGGCGCGGCGCTCTGCGGCTTGCCTGTAGGCAGCTCGCGCAAGATCCGCTCCACGATCACTTTCCCAGAAGGGGACTTGATCTTGATGTTGAATGGAGGGTCCGCGTCGTCCTCCGCGCGGAAGACGAGCCTGATTACGTCACCCAGTCGAGCGGGTTCGGTTTTGCAGATGGCCTCGATTTCCCCGACATTGTCGGTGATGGTTCGGGACACGTCGATGCTCGTTCAATGCTCGTGCTTGCCCAGAAACGATGGGCAATAGACGGATCGCACTTTATGCATGAACCCGCGAAGTGGGCGAGTTTGCGGCAAAAGGGCTGATTCTCGGGCGAATTCGTCCACGTGCCGTCGATCTCAGGTGGAGCTTTTCGTCTCTGGATACCAGCGAAGCCGAGGCTGACGAGCAGCACGCGCTTCGTCGAGACGTCCCACGATCGTCGTGTGCGGAGCGCTCTTGACGAGTGCTGGATCCTCATACGCTTCACGTGCAATCGCGATCATGGCCTCGACAAACTCATCGAGTGTTTCTTTCGTCTCGGTTTCCGTTGGCTCGATCATGAGCGCGCCAGGAACGACGAGTGGGAAGTACACGGTGGGTGCGTGAAAGCCGTAATCGAGAAGTCGTTTGCCAATGTCGAGCGTCTTGACGCCTGTCGCTTTTTCGATGTCGACATCAGAAAGAACCACTTCGTGCATGCACAGTTCGGGGACTGGTGCGGCATAGGTGTCTTTGAGTTTGGCCCAGAGGTACCGAGCGTTGAGTACGGCGAGGCTACTGGCCATCTTGAGCCCTTCGCCACCCATCTCGCGCAAGTACGTGTACGCGCGGATGAACATGCCGAAGTTACCGTTGAAGGCTCGCAACCGACCGATCGATTGTGGTCGATCATGGTCCAGGACAAACGCACCATCGGGTCGTCGAACGACGATCGGAGCAGGTTGGAACGGTTCGAGTCGCTTCTTGAAGCAGACGGGCCCCGAGCCTGGGCCGCCACCGCCGTGAGGCGTGGTGAAGGTCTTATGCAAGTTGATGTGAATCACGTCGACGCCGATGTCGCCCGGCCTTGCATGGCCCATGATCGCGTTCGTGTTGGCGCCGTCGCCGTACACCAATCCACCGCGAGCATGGATGAGCTCGATGATCTCCGGCAGATGTTTTTCATAAACACCGAGCGTGTTCGGGTTGGTGATCATGAGGCCACAAACGTCGTCAGCGCCTGCACGCTCGATCGCTGCTGCGACTTCTTGCGGCGTCACGACACCACTTGGATTCTTGTCGATCTTGACGGCGACCAGTCCATTCAGGTTGCATGATGCGGGGTTTGTCCCGTGCGCACTCTCGGGGATGAAGACCTTCTTGGGGCTTCGTCCTTTCGACTCGTGATACGCGCGGATCATCATGAGCCCGGTGAGTTCACCTTGCGCGCCAGCTGAAGGCTGAAGCGAGCAATCGTCCATGCCGCTCACTTCGGAGAGCATCTGCGCGACGTGCCACATGACCTCGAGGCTGCCTTGGGCAAGTTCGTCCGGGGTTTCCGGGTGCATCCGGGCAAACCCCGGGATACGCGCAGCCCACTCGTTGATCTTGGGGTTGTACTTCATGGTGCACGACCCCAGCGGATACAGCTGCGAGTCGATGCAGAAGTTCCATTGCGACAAACGAACGAAATGTCGGAACGCTTCGGGTTCACTCACCTCCGGCAAAGCAGCCGGAGTGCGTCGCGCGAGCGAACCAAAAAGCTTGCTCGCGTCAGCTTCAGGAACGTCGAGTGGCGCGAGCGAACTGCCGAAACGATTCGCCGCACCTCGTTCGAAAATCGGCGGCTCGCGGAACTTGGTGCCTCGAGGTTGCGGTCGCGTCATGTGACTCCCGTGGGGTTTGGAGCGAAGGGCGCCCAAGGCGACCCGAAGCGCCAAAATGTTGAATCAAGGAGAAGCGGGTCCTTCAGGCTTGCCCTTTTCGTCGTTCTCACCGTCCCACTCGCCACCGCCGACTTCGGCTGCGCCGTTGCCACCAATGGAGTTGAGATCCGGCTTTACGTTGCGCTGTTTGACGCCGTCCCACGGCATGCCGACTTCGTCCTTCAAGTAGCCGATTTCGCCGGCGAACGTGTCGTCGATGTTGTCGCCTGGTGGTCGCTTGTACTTGAAGTATCCGTGTCCGCGCTTGGTCGCGTTCGGTCCGACGAGATCGATGATGTGCTCGCTCCACTCGAACTTGATCAAGTCACCGGTGGCTTCACCTTTTATCTCACCCCATCTGTCGCGATGAGGCCGCATCCACTTACCCACGACGGCATTGCCGTCCTGGATCACGTGCAAATAGCCGTATAGCTCGCTGAACCAAACGCCGGTCCAGGTGCCATCTTGGGGCATTTCACCGGGCGAGATGGAGGCCATTCTGCCACTGCCGACCTCACCTCCACATCCCGTGGTGGACAGGGGCATGCCCACAAGCGCCATCGCTGCCAGGACAAACCATAGGGAACGCTTCGGATTCATGGGGCCAGCAGCCTAGCAGATTGTTGATAAATCGTCGCGTTTGGTCGACGAGGACCGAATAAGGACGATCTCGCGCAACGAATGCGCGCATGAGGCGTCATGACGGTCGCTTGTGACCGGAACCACCCCGAATTCGTGTCGTCTCCGGTTGCGATCATCACCGCTGTGCGCCTACCGTACGGGAGCAAGCCATGGAGATCGCGCTGTTCCACGGAGGAGACAAACCACGTCTCGTGCGGTCTTTGGAGTTTGGGGCGAAGGGCGTCGCTGGCGACCCAAATCCCAAAATGTTTGAACAGGGCGAGCAAAGTCGGACAATCGCATGAACGGAAACCTGAAGAAGCTCCTCACTCATACCGACGAGGTAGCCACCTTCGGGCTCTCGGCTGCGATCAAAAGGGCCGGCGCAGCTATCCTCGTGAAAGTCAAAGCGCAAGATACCTTGCGCCTCGATGGAGCAGGCCTGTCTTCCGAAGTTGTCCAGTTCGGGTCACGCGCTTTGTTCGACTTCGTAGCAATCGATCACGAACGAACGCCGCTCTTCGTGATGCAGTTCGAATCGACCTCGCACATGACGGACTTGCCAACCGCCAAAGAGCAACACGAGAACGAACTCTGCCGAAAGTTGATGCTGCCGCTCGTCCGGTTGCATGCGTTGCATCTGTCGAAGAAGCACCTGAGCATCGACGTCGCAGCCTTGCTTCTCGAGACGTATCTCGTCGCGAAAGGCATCATCCCCGCAAATTCCGCCGACAAACCCCGCGGAACGCGAACGCTGGACCCCGAGACGTCGGCGTCGGGCCCCCTGTCGATGCTTACGGCAGGACCGCTTTCCACGTCGGCGGCTGGTCCGATGTCTTCGATGCCGTCGTCCATGGCGAATTCGGACCGAGGACCGATGTCCGGCGCGTTGAGTGATATCCGCAAGAACATCCGCCGCGTCTACGAGTCCGGCAAATGCCGCAGCCCCATTCCTTCATCGCTCATTGGGGTCGACTTGATCGGCACCCATCACGCCGTGGGGTTTTTGCGCGTTACAGACGAGACCGTCGCGTGTTCACGTATCGCACTACGCTCGCAGGGATTTCCCGCCTCCATGACGGAACTCGTCGAGGAGATCTTGCTTCACGAGCTGCATCAAGAACTTCTCGACGTGATTCGTGGTCGAGGTCGAAGCGTGACGCGAGCTGAACTCGGGGCAACGATTTCGACGTTCCGCATGCGTTACAAAATCAAGAGCTCACCAGCAAGCGTGCCTCCGACGAGCTGAAGTTTCGAGCGAGTCGATTCTTCGATTCACAACGATCTCCCGAGCAGCGTAACGCTGAGTTACCCTCGGTTTTTCCCGTTGGATTGGAGTTGCCATGTTTTTCAGATCGTTTGCCATCGTCGCAGGTTTGTCGCTCGCGTTCGTTACTACAAACGCCAGTGCACATATTCTCATGATGAACCCTTCTCCCGTCTCGAACGACGACAACGCGAAGAGTGGCCCATGTGGTTGTTACTTCGGCGCTGCGGCTGAGGATCCGAACGAAGACACGACCGCAGTCGCGTGCCCTGCCGGGTACAAGACGACGCAGCTCACGGCGGGATCGAAAGTAACGGTTGCCTGGAAAGAAACGGTCAATCACTCGGGCAAGTTTCGCGTCGCGGTCTCGGCCAAACCCATCAATCTCGTTACGCGCGCCGATCTGGATGGTTCCGTTTTGTACGATGGCGATGACACGAACACAGTCTCCGGAGGACTCGTGAGCACCACGATCACGGTGCCCGATACGCCGTGCACAAACTGCGTTCTTCAGCTTCGGCAATTCATGTCCGGAGCAGCAAAGCCCTACTACTACACGTGTGCAGCGATCGACATCGTGAGTGCGAGTGGAAGTTCGTCGTCGAGCAGCGGGACTGGCGCGTCTTCGTCATCGGGCGGAGGCGGTGGAGGCGTGGGCGGAGCGAGTGGTACGGGCGGTGATGGCGGCAATGAAAACGTCATTGGAGCCGGCCCGGCACCGATCGAGCCACCACGCGTCTCGGGCGCGTGTCGAGTGAATGAATCTGGCGACAGGTCTTCGACGTCGTTGTGGTTGACGCTCGCTGGGCTGTTTGTCCTGACGCTACGACGGAAATCAACAGCAAGAAGCTGAGGTTTCGTCGTTCATTCGTTCAATTGAGCGTGCGAGATGAATCGCGGGAGATTTTTGGTGACTTGTTCATCTGCATCGTAACGCCCGATGACGATGTAGCCTCGGGGTCGATGCGACTCCATGGCCACGTCACGACGTGCATCATAATGCAGATTGCCTGGGCGTGTTTCTCGTTCGGCGAAATCGAGGTAATGCATGAGCTGACCAATGGCTGTCGCGCATTCCGCACTGTGATACCACCATTACGAATAGCGTTACGGTCGAGTAGGTCTCTTGTAAACGCTCGACGCTTGCCTTGACAACCAAGTTTACATCCACCGATTCTGGCAGGATCTCGGGAATGCCATCCAAACGTCGCGTGCGTTCGATGAGGTTTCGTTGGTATTCGATTTCCGCATCAATGCGTTGAAATTCGTATTCGAGAGATTTTAGGGTTTCGCCGTCGAGACGGCGCCGAATTCGATGCACGTGGGTGCTGAGTGCGCCGACGGTTCGATTGAGGGCATGGGCCGCAGTCAATTCGACACGGCGCTCGACTTCTTGCTCAATTTGCTGACGAGCGAGAGCGCTTCGGTCGTCGCTCAAGCGTCCGCTTAGAAAACGCTGCTGAACACGAGACCCGTGCCGCACGGCACTGAAACCAAAGCGAGCAACTCTGACTGCCGTTTCCGAAGATGCGTCGCGCGTGAGGGGAATGCGGCTGTGACTTAGCGCTTGCGTTTGCCTGCGCCGATGCATAGGAGCGTCTGCGAATCGAGAAAACTCGCGCAGGTACCGCGAGAAACGCAAACTCACTGTCGCGGTGTGGAAATCGAGGATACCGGAGAGAAACAATGTCGCGGAAAAGGTCGCCGCACAAAGTTCAAAAATCGCGGATTGTTTGGACTAACTACGAATACGCGACACCAGATTCTATGCGCACCATTCAACGACTTTATTCAATGCCCATCCTACGAGCTTCGTCGGCAGTCAACCCCATCGCGACGGTAAAGTGGTTGATTGCTTGTTCTCCGTATTTGGAGATAAACGCATCCGTGATGAGTTCCGAACGTTGAAGTTGGTCTAGATTGCGCCATTCATCCCAGATCACGTAGACGTGAACGACATTCCCTGCTCTATCCGTCTCTTCTCGTATTTCTGGGGCGCCGGGAGCCGTCGCGTTAGTGTTGTCCCATTCCGCGAGCAATTTAGACTTAAGCGCTTCTGTCTCCGCGTTGCTCTTGCGCAACCCGCCAATTTGGACTTTTCTTACTGCCATGACCTAACTCCTTAGCTTGCTTGATTGCGTACGCAACCATCCAACGTCTTCAAGCATTTGTTTTGCGTCGGCTGCAGTGAGC
>JANORL010001344.1:0-10553 GCA_031415295.1 Polyangiaceae bacterium
TCGGGGACCCGCGGGCGCCGCGAAATGGTCCTCTCCCAGCGCGGCCTGCAAAGAACACGCGGGTTTCCAGCAAAATGATGTGACTAATGGACAGCGACCTGACCAGGGGCTCCGCGCGCCTGGACCCGCGCCAGGGCCAGCCCTGGACCTTGCATTGTATCGACCGCGATGCGGTCGATACAAAATGGGAGGTGATTAAGCCTTTACGCGTCTCATTTCAGGATCGTAAAAGGGCTTTAGAGAGGCTTCTGCGGGGTACATTCGATTTGCAATTTCGACTTCCCAACGGCCATTTGCAACATAGGCGGCGTCTACAGGCTCGCCGGCTTCCACCATCACCAGACCTACGGCTCCCCCAATGGTGAATCCATAAGATGCGGCCCGAACGTAACCAACCACTTTGCCATTACGGTGGACGATTTCGGCATGAAACATGAGCGCCTCGGGATCCTTGATCAGCACCTGGAGCAGCCGCCGTTTTAATGGTCCCGCAGCTTTTTTCGCGACCACCGCATCACGCCCGAGAAACCCTCCGGGCTTCTTTAGATCGACGAAGAAACCAAGTCCTGCCTCGAACACCGGATCGGTGTTGTCGATATCGTGTCCATAATCGCGATACCCCTTCTCCATACGCAAGCTCGCTAGCGCTTTCAGACCCGCATGGACCAGCCCAAACGGCTTCCCGGCATCGACCACTCGATCGTATACGTGCAATGCTTGTTCCGTCGGAATGTACAGTTCGTACCCCAATTCGCCAAGATACGTAATCCGAACGCATAACGCTCGACCAAAACCGATGTCGATTTCCCGAGCATGACGGAACGGAAACGCCTCATTCGACATATCCGCAGTCGTCAACGATTGCAGCAATTCCCTGGACCGAGGTCCCTGGATGTTGATTTGAGCAAATCCCGACGTCACGTCCGTCACGAAAACATGTTGATCGTCCGCGATGTGCCGCTTCATCCACGTTTCGACATGTCGGTGTGCCGTGTCCGAAGCAACCACCCAATACTTTTCGTCTTCGAGTTTCGTGACGGTCAAATCGGCTTCGATGGTTCCGCCTTCATTGAGCCATTGCGTGTACGTAATGGTGCCCGTTTTCCCATCGACATCATTGGCGGACAAATAATTGAGCAGACGTCCGGCATCGCGTCCCTGCACGACAAACTTCGCCATGAAGGACATATCCATCAAGATGACGCCTTCCCGCGCGGCGCGATGTTCTGCTTCCCAATACGGAAACCAAGATTGCCGTCCCCAAGACAACTGCGTGACCTTGGCTTCGACGCCGGCAGGAGCGTACCAATCGGCACCTTCCCAACCACTCACATCGCGAAAATACGCACCATGCGCCGCCAACCGCTCATAAATCGCTGATTTTTTCGCGCCGCGTGCCGTTTGCATCGATCGCGTGGGATAATGGCATTGATACACCATGCCGAGCGATTCGACCGTCCGCGTCCGCCGATACTCGGGATTGTTCTGATACGTATGCAAACGGTCGATGTTGAATCCCGTAATGTCTACGTCGGGCCGTCCCGTCAAAATCCAATGCGCGAGCACTCGGCCAAGGCCTCCGCCCGTGAGAATGCCTATCGAGTTGAGTCCGGCGGCCACGAAATAGTTTTTGATTTCCGGTGATTCGCCGACGATGGGTTGCAAATCCGGCGTAAAACTTTCTGGACCGCAAAAGAACTTCTTCACGCCTGTTTGCAAAGAAATCGGCACGCGCTGCATGGCGGTTTCGACATAAGGACCCATACGATCCCAATCGGGCGAAATGGTACCGAACGAAAAATCATCCGGAATGCTTCCCACGTTCCACGGGGCACATACAGCCTCGAAAAGCCCGATCATCAAGCCTCCCCCCTCTTCGCGGTAATACCCATACGATGCGGGATCTTCAATGATCGGCCATGATGACCGAATCTCGGGAATGTTTTCCGTGATCAAGTAATAATGCTCGGCTGCTTGCAGCGGGATGTTCACGCCGTTTCGCGCGCCCAATTGTCGAGCCCACATGCCCGCGCAATTGACCACGTATTCGCATTCGATGTCCCCGCGCGCCGTGCGTACACCTTTCACGACGCCACGTTTCGTAATCACGTCGATCACTGCAGTTTCTTCAATGATCTTGGCGCCCTGCATACGCGCGCCTTTGGCGAGCGCCATCGTCACGTCGACGGGATCTGCGCGGCCGTCTTCTTTGACGTAAAACCCGGCAAGGATATCATCGGTACGAGCCAATGGAAACAGGGTCTTCACTTCGCTCGCGGATATTTCGTGCACATCGACGCCGCAATAACGATTAAATGCCGATACGCGACGATACTCTTCGAGGCGGTCGGGATCTTTGGCCAGTTCGATGAAACCTATGGGTTTGAATCCCGTCGCTTGCCCGGTTTCCTCTTCGAGCCGTGAATAAAGATCGCGCGTCACCTTGCGCATTTCCGTCGACGTCTCCGACGTCGAGCCAAACGTCACCATCAGCCCCGCAGCATGCCACGTCGTGCCTGATGTAATACGATCCCGTTCGAGAAGCACCACATCTTTGCACCCCATGTGTGCCAAGTGATATGCGACCGAACAACCAATCACGCCTCCACCGATGACGACCACCCGAGCACGATCGGGCAATACGCTAGCAGACATCTCTCACGGCTCCCTTTTTGATTGCTGAATTCTGCGGGGCGCGAATACTGTGCGTTTTTGTTGCGCGCGTCAACTCAAAACTCGCACGGCCTTGATGCCTCCCGAAGTTTGGGGACAGAGTCCACGTATCAAGCGCTCCCCAAACGCCCAAATACGTCACACCCGCTTGACACCCCAAAGTTTGGCCAATTCGAACGCCCGCGCACGCATCGGTACGTTTTCCCAGAACACGCGCCGCGCCTCGGGTTCGGTAACCTCGCGCGCTTGCTCCAACAGATCCGACAATAGACGCCCCAGCGCTGTTTTGGCATCGTTTGCACGATTTGCATCAAAAAGTGCTTCCGCATGCTCCAACACTGCCCCAGCACCCGCCAATCGAAGCGCTTCGGATTGAATCGCCAAAAGTGATTTTTCGGTTTCGCTGTCCGCACCACACAAAATCGCGCGTTTGACTCGTTCGAGCGCCGCGCGACCATCCCCACCATGAAGCGCCTGAATTGCAGCGCCCAAGTAATGCCTCACCGCGCGCGCCGGCTCGCCTCCACGCGCAAAATGTTCAGCCAATACTTGGTTATCTTGTGATCCAATGGATTCCAGCCACTCCCCAGCAAGCTTGTGCCCCATGACGCGATCAGGCTCCGTCAGCATTGCATAAGCAGCTTGTTGAATCAACTCTTGGCGAAACGTAAGTTCGTCCTGAAAAATCTGTCCAGTTCCCGAACGCCGTTCGAAAAATTCCCGATCCACGAGATCTTCGAATATCGTTTCTGCGGGAGGATCTGGGATCGACGCCTGAATGAGCGCCGACGCGCCATCGATTCTGAACTTGCGCCCGAAAATGCTCGCTGCCCGAAGCGCCAACCGTTGCGGTGGTAGCAACGCCATGATTCGCATTTCGACCATTGCCGCAATGGTATCTGGTAATTTTTCCGCTCGTTTTTCGATGACTGCGCGGGACAATTCTTCAACAAAAAATGCGTTTCCCTCGGCGCGATCGACAATCGTTTCGATCGTCGCAAGATCCGCGGAATCGCCTAAAATGGAACGTATTATCGATTCTGCGGCTTTTCGGGACAAACGTCCCAAGCGCACGGATTGGACCGCACGATCTTGCCAAAGTGCCGGGAATACTTCGTGCACCTCGGGACGCCCAATTCCCAAAATCACAATCGGCAAATGACACAAATCGCGCAAAACGGCATCGACAAGGCGCGTCGATGGCAAATCGCCCCAATGCAAATCTTCGAAAATCATCAACACAGGACCCGTGCGCGCTTTGCCATGAATAAAATCAACGAACGCCTCTTGAATGGCTTCCGCCATGAACGAAGCATCTTCGCGCGCCCGCTTTAATCCATGAAATGTATCGTCAGGAAAAATGACACCGAGCATTTCGCCCAAAAATGCAGCCACCCGTTGGCGTTCTCGTGCACCACAAACGCTCGCGGCCCCGAGCAATTTCTGTCGCTCTTCATATTCAGATTCTGCGGAATCCAGTTGCAGAGCCGTGCGCAACGCTCCACGCAGAAGCCCAAACGCCGAACCAAGCCCCATCCAATCGCCACGGCCGGAAATGACGAACAAGTGATGCACGCCTTCCGACAAACGATCGACCAATTCAAAACGCAATCGAGATTTGCCAATTCCCGCAGGACCCACGAGCAAAATGGCTCGCGCCGCCGACTGCTCGAACCCATCATTCACGTAATCGAACATCAGCCGCATGTCTCGATCGCGCCCCAAACACGGAACTTGACGCCCCAATACGCTGCGTTTCAAATAATCATGAGCGCGTTCGCTCTGCAATATCCAGTGCCCAGCACCTTCCACAACAACAAAACGACCCCCCACCAAAGAACGTGTCGCATCATCGATCACGATTCCCGACGACAATCGATTCGGAAACGTCATCAGGGACATCAATTGCACGAGCGACGCCGTTCGATCAATGAGTTCCCCGACCACGAGCGGATTGCCTCCCATGCTCCGCCCCGTAAAAAGCGCCACTATTTCCAAAGGCAACAGCGCTTTGAGACGTAATGCACTCCGCGCGGCCACCGCCACAACGTCTCCCGCATTCACCAATCCGTCGAACCTGACCACAACTCCATCACCCAGCGGTTCTACCACCACCTTGAATGGTTGTAACGTTTCGCGCACCAATTCGAGAAGGCAGTGCGACCGGTCCGTCAATCCCTTCACGTTGTCCAATACGACAGGCGTGATTGGTAATACCGCCACGAGCGACACCAGGCGGCTTTCGTGGCTCGTCATCTTGAGCGACGCTGGACCCGCAATATTCGACGCATTCCGCACTTGAAACGCAATTCGTTCGAGCGCGTCGGCCACTTCGTGACCGTTCGCCGGACGCATGTCCGGATTCTTGGAAAGCATACACGCCAAAAGGTTATCGAATTCTTTGGGCAATTCCGGGCACGACTGGCGCGCGCGTGGCGCCTCTTCCAAAAGCACCTTGGCAAGCACCGCCATGACATGCGCGCCCACGAATACCGGCTGGCCCGTCACGCATTCGTAAAGCACACACGCCAATGAAAATACGTCGGCCCGCGCATCCACGCGATTTCGATCACCCCGCGCTTGCTCGGGCGACATATACCCCGGCGTACCAATGACACTGCCCGTCTGCGTCAAAACCGTTTTACCGCGAATACGCGCCAAACCAAAATCCAATATTTTAACTCGCTCAACCGACGATTGCACGAGATACAAATTGCTCGGCTTGATGTCCCGATGCACCACCCCTTGCGCATGCGCTACCCCAAGCGCACGAGCCACGCGTACGCCAAGCTCAATCGAATCCACGATCCCCAATGGAGCCCGACGCATCTTCGTCTCGAGTTCCTCCCCCTCGAGCCACTCCATCGCCAAATACGGTTCGCCTGTCCGCGCCAATCCATGTGCAATGTATCGCACGATATGCGCATGCTCGAGCGTCGCCAATACTCGCGCCTCTTTCGTGAACCTCGCCGCCGTACTTTCCGAGTCAGCATGCAGCAGTTTGACCGCAACAAGCTGCTTCATGACGTGATCAAACGCTCGATACACTGTCCCCATACCGCCGATTCCAGAGCACGCTTGCAGCTCGAACCGATCCTCGATGACGTCGCCTGTGAACATGCGCGCGAAAAGCTTAGGGGGTTCTCGGTCGCAGAGACAAGAAGTATTTCATGCAATCCATATATTACTTTGGCCCAATTACTTGCTACCATCGCCCTCATGAAACGACAGCCCCTCCTTTTCCTCTTCATCCCGTTGGCTCCGCTTGTTGTTGTCGGCTGTGGCGCAGACCCTGCCACCCCGCCAGTCGACGATCGCACCCGTGCGGTTATCGATTTCCAAAACGATCTCACGACCGAAAGTCGATTCTACGACTTCCCATTTCCATCGGACTTGCGCCTCACAGCCCAGGGCGCTCCAGACCTCACCGGCGTACCTCATCCGTCGACAGTTGCGTTTTGGGATGATTGGACCGGACTCGCGATGGATCGTCGCGCATTTCCCACGGTTCCCGTCGCCTATTTTCGTTTCACGGCGGATCTCGGCCCGCGCGACCAACAATCCGTCATCCCCGCGGACAAAACGTCGCCTATTCTCTTGATCGACATCGATCCCACCTCGCCCGATCGCGGCCGTCTCATTCCCACCGTCGCTGCAACGCCCGAAGTCGACGAATACGTTCCGGAACATACACTCGAAGTTGCGGCACGGCCCGGATTCATTTTGCACGAGAATCGCTCGTACGCTTTCGTGGTTATGACCAACCTTTTGAATGCCCAAGGAGCAAAACTTGCCCCCAGCGCCGAACTCGCCGATTTACGTTCAGGAAAAACCATTTCTGGTCCACGCGGCGCCAATGCTCAAAAAACCTATACACCGCTCTGGGAAACCTTGAAGACCTTGGGCATCGACGCGGCCGAAGTGGCATCGGCAACGGTCTTTACCACGGGTGATGTCGTCGCGGACAGCCATGCCATTTCCGAAAAAGTGCGGGCGACTCAAACGATTACGATCGAAAACCTCAAAATCGATCCCGACGATGGACTCTTGCACGATGGGTATTGCGAACTGATTGCCACGGTCAAATATCCGCAATTCCAACAAGGCACGCCTCCTTTCGATTACGAAGGTCTGTTTGTTTTCGACGCGATGGGCAACCCCGTCAAACAACGCGAAGAAACCGCTCCCATTACCATCGTCATTCCCAAACAACCCATGCCCGCCGGTGGGTATCCCCTCATGATGTATTTTCATGGCTCAGGAGGCGTCAGTGGCGCGGTCGTCGATCGCGGCACCTGGAAACTCGACACCATGGCCAATATCAAAGGCGAAGGTCCAGGGTTTGTCTTGGCAAAACACAACATTGCGAGTATCGGTAGTGCTTTGCCTGTCAATCCGGAACGTTTACCAGGCGCAACCGAACAAGAATACTTGAATCTGAAAAATATCGTCGCGATGCGCGATACTTTTCGCCAAGGCGTCATCGAACAACGTTTGCTTCTCGATGCCCTGCTTGCCGTAAAAATCGATCCGTCGGTCCTTGCTGGATGCACCGGCCCCGAACTTCCTGCGGGAGAAACCGCATTTCATTTTGCGACGGACAAGGTTGTCGCGCAGGGTCAATCCATGGGGGGCATGTATACCAACATGATCAGCGCCGTGGAACCTCGAATTCGCGCCGCCGTGCCGACGGGTGCAGGAGGATTCTGGACGTATTACGTGCTGCAAACGACGGTGATCGACAATGTCAAAGGCCTGTTGGGCGTCATTCTCAATACCCGTGCGAAGCTCACCTTTATGCATCCAGCCCTAAGTGTGCTCGAAACGGGTCTCGAACCGGCCGATCCTTTTGTGTATATGCCACGCGTCGGACAACGTCCCTTGAGCGGCGCGCCGGCACGGCCCATTTACGAACCCGTTGGCAAAGGCGATTCATATTTCGCCACCGACCTTTACGACGCTGTCGCGCTCTCGTATGGCCACCAGCAAGCGGGCGACGAGGTTTGGCCGGAAATGCAAAAAGTCTTGGCGCTCGATGGCCTCGACGGTATCTTGCCTTATCCCGTGAAAAACAACCGTATGTCCGCCGACGGAACGCCTTATACCGGTGTCGTCGTGCAATACGAAGGCGACGGAATCTACGATCCGCATGCGATTTATACGCAACTCGATGCCGTCAAATACCAATATGGATGTTTTCTGTCGAGTTTTCTGTCGACAGGAAATGCGACCGTCCCAGCTCCCGCGCCACTCGGAACGCCGTGTCCAAATTGACGTCGAAGCGTTTTCCAGCTTGACAAACGCCCCATTTCTAGGAGGTTTCCTAAACGTGCCGTAATTCCACGTCTACGAGGAGACCCCACTTATGCAATCGACAATTGCCCCCAGCGCGAAAACCGGAGGGCTCTTGCTCCGTGCGTACCAGGACGGCGCAACTGAAGAGATTCGCTGGGTCGATGTAACCCTGGGGGATCTCATCATCACTGTCGCGTCCGATGCAATGAAAGCGCCGCTCAATCATCGAGGATTCGTACGCCTTCCTGTGACGTACAAAGAAACCATCGAAATTTGCAGGGATCTTGAATGTATTGCCCCGACGCAAGCCATGTGCGATGCCATGTTCGCCCAGGCCAAATCACAGCTCAACTTCGTTCCGCTCGTACGCACCGCTGCGGATTCCGCAAAGATGACCACCGTCGAATTCGCGCTGAAGTTTCACGACGGAGTGGAAAAACAACTCGCCACTGCCCAACAAGGAGATCCGGGTCTCATCGTTGGTGCTTGGAAATATTGGATCCTGAACCAACGCCTCAATGTACTCGGTGCTGTCAATTATGGGTTTTGGGACAAGAGCAAAAAGCCGCCGCACGTCATTCAAACGGTGGGCGCTCGCCACGATCCCAGCCATTACGACTACTCGCAACTGATTCAACCCATCATGCGTAAAGCGCGTAATGCATCGACGGGTGAAGAAGTCGACTTGCTCGAATACATTTCGCAAAAAGAAAAGATTCCGGCCAAATATCTGGACGTTTACGACCAACAGGCGCTTCGTTGCTTCAGCACCGGCGACGAAACGGCCCCGACGAAAGACGTCGACCTGCTCGCAATGCTGGAACTCGAAGGATTGGATGTCGTTGCCGAAGAAGGTTGGGAGAATCGGGGTCGGCCAGGGTTTACCCCGGAAGGGATCATGGTGCACCACACTGCTGGACCGAAATCGGGCGATGCACCGAGCTTATCGACGTGTATCAATGGACGCCCCAATCTTGCTGAACCTCTGTGCCACATTCTTTTGGCCCGGAGTGGCAAAGTGTTTTTGATCAGCGGCAATATTGCCAACCATGCGGGCAAAGGCGCGGCGCGAGTCCTCGAAGCGGTACGCAAAGACGAATCCATCACGAAAAATGC
This sequence comes from Polyangiaceae bacterium, assembly GCA_031415295.1. Lineage (GTDB taxonomy): Bacteria > Myxococcota_A > Polyangia > Polyangiales > Polyangiaceae > Polyangium. Next base: position 9,085 of record JANORL010001344.1, read on the forward strand.
CAAAGACTTCGGATATGTAGACTCGATAGGTGGCAATCAATTCTTTTATGGTATCGAAGTCGAAAATGCCGGGGTCGCTTCGGATCCTTATCCACCCGCCCAACTCGAAGCCCTCGCGCGTATTTGTGCGATCCTCTGCAATGCGCATAGCTGGAGCGCCAATCGCGTCATTCATCATCGCCAATGGACGAGTCGCAAGATCGACATGAGCTGGCGCGGTGACTTGCCAAGTTCTGTCGCGCAATACATGGATACGCGCGTCGTTCACCTGAGCATCGGAGAAGATTCCACCGAACCTATGTATGAAACCGAGCACGACGGCTCGGACATTTACGATTGCGGTGATGCCGACGAAGGTCCTCCTGCTGCAACCGTATAAAGCAATTTTCCCTTCCGTCCCTTCTTTCCCTTCCAAAAGCGATCCGTTCGTGGCATCTTGGTCCATGATCACACAGGCCCGTATTCCACTCGCTTACCTTCTGGCTGTCGTTGTTGCAACCGCTTGCGAATATGTTCCCCCGGACGTGGCAGACCCGTCGACCCCAGACAATTACGCCAGCGGTCGCTCCGTGCAATGCGGACCCGTTGCCTGCGACGAAAATCAAGTTTGTTGCATTGATCCCAACGATTTTAGCCGAAGCGCGTGTATTGCCGGGCCCTTATGCACCGCCATTCCTGTCGCCTGTGACGGCGCCGAAGATTGCATAACCGACGCCGTTTGTTGTGGGAGCCGTAACGTGGCAACCGTGCCACCTTCCGCAATGGCGTGCACCATTGGATGTCAGGAGCCCGATGCGCGTATGTGCCGCATCGGAAACAGCGCCGCAACGTGTCTACCCGGAACGAACTGCGATCAACTGGAAGATCTCCCACAAGGATTTGGAGAGTGTCGGCCTTTGCCTCCCTGATCCTCGAGATGGCCATCTGCCCTTCGACATCGGCGTTTTGCTGCCGAGCACATTAATGACGTTACGTCATTGCCATTGCACCCGCCCAAACTTCTACGCGGAACATACGAATGAGTCAATGGTTTGACACTGATGGTTGCATTTGGAATGCACGGTACGGACAAACATTATCCATCAAATTTCTTGTCAGAACGCGTATGGCTTTGGTATTGTGCCCCCATGCCAGCGAAGAAAAAACCCACGGCCCCACCCGCTCCTGGTCAACCACGCCATTACGACCCGAACCTTGGAAAAACCGCGCTCGCAAATTTTGCGACGCGCCTCAAGGCGATTGAACCGGGTGACATGGTATCGATACGTGTCGACATCGAAGCTGCCGCTCTCGCGTCACTCGCCACGTATGCTCGGGCGACGGCCCCAGCATTGCGGGCCCGCTTTCAAAAGCAGCATGAAGTCGGGGAATTCGACATCCGTCACCTCAACGACCTCGAGAACCTTGCATTTGCGGTTTTGTTTGCTCGAGCGGAAGCAAATGTATTTCAAGCGAACGAATCGAGCGCC
>JANORL010001345.1:0-2649 GCA_031415295.1 Polyangiaceae bacterium
CGACGCGTTTCATCGATTCACCGAACCTCACGCGCAAAATTTTGTCGTGGTTGGTGTGCCTTATGAACCTTCGCGGGCAGCAACGGATGACCTGGCGCGAAGTTCACCGTCGCAAGTCGTGGGGGCATTACGCATTTTGCGCCACCGGCTGGAACAACGTCGCGGAGATGAATCGCTCGTCGTAAGCGTCCAGAGCGCCATTAAAAATGAAGGGAAAACGGTCGTAGCGACGCGACTTGCACTGACGCTCGCCGAATCGGAACGGGCGCGCGTCGTGCTCATCGAAGGCAATTTGTCGCGACCGAAATTGGCGTCTACACTGGGTTTACGATTGCCCGACGATCTAGGTATGACGACGCAAATTCGACGACGCATGGGAGGATTTTCGGGGGCTTGGACCATCATACGAATTGGTACGTCTGTGTATGCGCTGGTCGAATCGGGGGAAGATTGTGCTTTTCCCGCAGCATTACACTCCATATGGTTTCCGTCGATCATTCGCGAATTGAAGGCCGCTTATGATTACGTCGTGATCGATGGCTGCGCAATGCTCGATTCTGGTGATGCTAATGTGCTCGAGGACGTATCCGACGCCGTCGTACTCATTGCGAGATCAGGCGTGACGAGCGGAAGCATGGTGACGAAAGCTGTACGACAAATTAGCGATCGTCGGCTTTTTGGCTTGGTGTTGAACGATGTGCCAGCGAGGCAACAATGAAAAGAAAAATTGCGCCGTGGATGTTCGATTGGGCCGTGAATCGCGCCTGGACAAACTTCAAGCAGGTTCTCGAGGGCAAGTGCCACCCGCCCGAGCACGTTCTCATCACGTTGTGCGATCACTTCGAACCCGGATGGACGGGCGATCCGCGGAATCCAGGACAAGCGTCGGCATTGACGAGTCGCGAGCGCGTATCGACTTGGCGTCGCCGTTATCCAGAATTTGTCGCGGGCTTATACGATGATTCGGGACGACCACCGCGCCACACGTTTTTCTATCCGGGTGATCAATACGCCTTCGATCTTGTCGAGCCACTGGCGGAGCTTGTCGAAATGGGTTTGGCTGAAGTGGAAGTGCATCTGCACCACGACAAGGATACGCGACAAACCCTTTCGGACAAACTCGAATGTACGCTCGACAATTTGAACCAACACGGGCTCGTCCCGATTGTACACGGTCAGCCCCGATGGGCGTTCATTCATGGCAATTGGTGCCTCGCGAATTCTCGACATGATGGCGCTTATTGCGGCGTCGACGACGAACTCGATTTGTTGTACGAGCTAGGTTGTTATGCAGATTTTACGTTTCCATCCGCGCCGGATCCGACGCAACCGCGCATTGTGAATCGCGTGTATTATCCGCGTGGGGACGTACGCACGCGCCGAGCACACGAGCAGGGTCGCGCGGCACGAGTAGGCGAGGGAGACCCAAAACGAGTATTTTGCGTGCAGGGGCCACTTGGAGTTTGCCGGCGTAATGGTCCTGGTATTCCCGTGCGTATTGACAGCGGAGCGCTCACAACGCGCGATCCAGCCACGCTCGAACGCCTCAATAACTGGATATCACAAGGAATTTCGGTGGGTGGTCGACCGGAGTGGGTTTTCGTCAAACTATCGACTCACGGCGCGCCAGAAGGTGAAGCATCGAGCCTTCTCGGCAATCGACACCGGCAATTTCACGAGGCCTTGTCAGGGTGGTCGAAACGCGCGGGCATCCGTCATCATTACGTGACGGCGCGCGAGATGTTCAACATTGCGCGTGCCGCGATGGACGGAAGAGAAGGCAATCCTTCGCATTTTCGCGATTACGATGTTCCCCGTTCGGCCCGGGCATGTCCACAATAAACTTGGCATCAAATCTCGATCAGTCCCGCACGGACTGCCAATCGAGTCAAATCCGCAACGCTATGTGTGGCGACTTTGGCACATAATCGTGCTCGATGCGTTTCGACGGTCTTGACGCTAATGGCCAGGTGTGCTGCGACTTCTTTGGCCGAGCTGCCCATGGCCAATAATCTGAGTACTTGTCGTTCGCGTTCGCTGAGCGAAGCAACGATGTCTGTACCATCGCGTCGTTGAAGTGCTCGCACCATCGCGGCACTAATATCTGACGAAACGGCCGTTCGCCCTTTCGCCACCGTACGAATGGCTTCGGCGAGTTCTTTCATACGGCATCGTTTTGACAAGTAGCCATCGGCGCCCGCGCGCATTGCTTCTCCAACGCGAAATTCGTCGCGAAACGTAGACAACACCAGGATGCGGGAGTGACCGAAAGACTTGATTTGTCGGATGAGTTCGATGCCGCAACGATCCGTGAGCGACAGTTCGATCACCACGACATCGAATGCCTGTTTGTTCTTTTGCGCGAGTGCATCTTTGGCACTTTCAGCTTCGACGACGAGTGTCACGTCTGGTTCGTCACGAAGCACCTTGGCGAGAGATTCCCTCACCACGTTTTGATCATCGACGAGCAGTAGCTTCATGGTTTTTCCCCTGTAGACACCCATACCGCAGAACAGGCGCTGCGAAAAACCCGAAAAGAGATTAAGGTTTCACCCGACCGATCAAAAGGTTCGCATTCGACCATGCTGTTTTGAGAGATCGTCGGTAGCGGACAAACCGAAAACATCTGGACGCACTGCGCACTGGTGG
>JANORL010001346.1:0-9970 GCA_031415295.1 Polyangiaceae bacterium
CTCCCACGAGGACGATGCTGCCCGCCGCGTGAAGGACGAGCAAAAGCCGCCGGGCGCCATACAGAAAAATGGGTTGGTCCGGCGCGCATACGTCCATCAGGGCACAACCTCGCCACCACGTCGGTGCTCCTTGACGCGCGGGCATTCGGGATCGGGACCGAAACGGCTCGACGCAAAACGCGTGACGACCTGACATCCGCCCCGACAAACTTGACGCAACGGGCACGAACGACACGGTTCGTCCGGTGCAGCGTGGTACGCGCGAAACCGTTCGAGGTCCTCGTCGCGTTGCCAAGCATCCTCGAGATCGCGCGCTTCATCCGTCGACGCTTCGGAAAAACTACACGCCATCGTGCGGCCATGGGTATCGACCGCGCCAAGATGGCGGCCTGCTTCGCAACCAAAGACGCCGAGTGTCGCGAGCGTTTGTCCCGGCTCTTCGAGTTCGCAAAGCGCTTCGGACAAGAGCGGCACGAGCGCGCAATCGATGCGCACAGAAAGCCTTCGTCGATCGACGATGGACTTGATGACGGGCCACAAGTCACGCACCTGCGTCGCGGTCAAACGTTTGTCGAGGTACTCGATCCGCGCCGCTCGCCCACGAGGTTTGAAACGTAAGAGTTGCAATTCTCCAACGCCGAGATCCGCCAAACGTTCGGCAGATTCCTGCAAGAACGAAAACGATTCCCGTGTCACGACAACATTCGCTCCGACGGCAATTCCCGCACTCACCAAAAGTTCGATCGCTCGTTCCGCAGCTCGCGCACCATCAAAACCCCGCACGGCTGCATAAGCGCCACCAACGCCATCGTGACTCACGTTGATCTGCGCGAATGCCCGAAGTTCCTGCGCCCGCGCATCGGAAAGCCCAAGGCCACTGGTCGTCATGACGGGTACAAGTCCCAAGGATCGTGCGAATGCCGCTAGTTTTCCTAAATCATCACGGAGCAGTGGTTCGCCGCCGCCAAATGCAATGGTCGATGCGCCGAGATTCCGCAATGCGACGATTCTCTCCTGCAATTCGCCGTGAGCAGGCATGAGGCCGTCGGGTTTTGCGTCCAGATAACAATCGGTACATGGCGCGTGACAGCGTGATGTCAGGGACAAATGGGCTTCGAGTGGCCCGTGCGTGTGAGGTGTTGTTTTTCCTGACGGAACGCCAAGACGTTGTGCCAAGTCGTGATCGACCGCGACGAGGGTTCGATCGTCCAGACGAACCCAGGCCCCGAATGGTTCGGGACGAAACCAAGGTAATCTGGTTTTTTCGGCAATGGCAGGGGCGTTGTCTTGGGGTTCGCGCGGCATTGGTCTATTTTCGGCGACGGAAGGACGCTGCCGCGACGAGCGCGGTGAGAATCCACCAAGGGGTGTCGCCTGTGCGCGAATAGATCGTACGTTCGCGCAGGAATCGCGCTTCGCCGACGATATTTTCTTTGGTATAGACGCCACTCTGAACGGTTATGCGTCCATTGGGATCGACAATGGCGGAAACTCCGCTGTTGGTCACTCGAACCAAATACAATCGATGCTCGATGGAGCGGAATTTGGCGAGGGCCAGGTGAATCCACGGTTCGGTGGAATTGCCGAACCACGTATCGTTCGTGAGATTAACGAAAAGGTCGGGATCACCTGCATCGACGAGTTTGTTGACGAAGCTTGGCAGAATATCTTCGTAACAAATCATGGCCGTAATGCGGTGACCTTTCCATTCGAGCGGCGCGAAGGACGTTCCTGGCGTGAACTTGCTCGAATTCGGCGACCATTTGTACATGACGGGAAAGAGTTCGCCAAACGGCAGGTATTCACCGAACATCATCAAGTATTGTTTGTCGTAACGACCGACGATGTTGCCTTGTTCGTCGGCCATGAGAGCAACATTGAAGAAGTCGCGATGTGCTGTGGGGTCTTTTTTGCGATCGGGATTCCGCACGAGCAATGCGCCAACAATGGCGGGGACGCCGAGTTTGCCGGTGACATCGGACTTCACCATTTGCTTGTAGCGGTCTTCCGAGAATGCGCGACCCAGAGGTGCTTCACTCCAAACGACGAGATCGATCGGTTCTTTTTGCGTGATCTCTTTCGTCATGTCGAGGTGCGTGCGTAAAGCGTCTCGACGATTAAACAAGTCGTTGTACGGCTGCACCATTCCAACACGAATTTTTTCGGACTTCGCGACGACAGCATCAATCGAATTCATGCGGATTGCGCCATAAAGCGCAGCAAGCACTGGAACGGCAAACCCCACGCCAATGGTCACTCGATGCACGGGTGCCTTGTGCCGAACGACTTCAATCAATTCTGCAATGGCCAGGTTCGATCCGAGCAACATGGCGCTCACGGCAATGGGTCCGCCCAAGTCGGCCAACTGCAACATGATGGGCCAATCGTGCATCGTAACGCCCGCGTACCACGGGAATAGAAGCGGAAACGCAAGTTCTCCGGCGACAAACGCCGCGACGAGAACCGGCGCATGGGGCCATCCTCGTTCGGTTGCGCGACCATAAAGCCAACCCGTCAACGCGACGCGACCGGACTGATACACGTTGAGTATTGCGGCGAAAAGGATGCACAGCGGCAGCGGAAAACCGCTAAAGACCTCGAGCATCGTCACGAGCCAGTAGAAGCCAAGGGATACGCCGACAAACCCCATGACCCAGCTCATTTTCATGGCTACACGTGCGGTTTGTCCACGGATGGCGTAGAGCCACGGCACGAACGCGATGAAAGCAACGAAGGCAAATGGACGCGCTGCAGTCGCGGGAAACGCGAGGAAGTAGAGCAAACCCGTGAGTACACTGAGCGCGTATCCCACTTTGGGACTCACGATCGGACGAGGATTCCAGGCGGCCTCCGGCGGCGGACGCGCGGTTTCTGACGCGGCCGGCGACGGCTCGCTCTTTTTTTCTTGGCCGTCTTCTTCGCCGTCTTCTTGGCCGTCTTCTTCGCGTTCTTTTTCGGCGTTCGCTTCGCGTTCGTCCACGTCCTGGCTTGCCGTTTTGTTTTCGTCGGCGGATGCCTTGTTTTCGTGCTCTTCGCCGCTCGCTTGATCGGCCTGCTCGTCGCTCTTCATGCTGGTCGGGACATATCATGTTCCGGGGCGATCGGGGACATCCACATACCAACTCGATACAAACTTGGCGTTCCTTGACGCGAATGTCTTGATAGGCTACCCCGCATCAAACGGCTTCGGATGCGCGTAGTAAGAATTCTTTTCTCCACATTTTTCTGGTGCTTCTTTGTCGTCACGGCGATGTGTGGCTTCATCGTCGGCGCATCGATTCACTTGTTGCTCGATTTTACCGGCATCGATCGCGAGCGGCGTTTCATGCACTGGTACATCAACGGGTGGATGTTCAACTACCTGCGAATGAATCCGTGGTGGAAGATCGAGTTCGTCGGAAAGGAACACATTCCCAAGGGTGGCTCGGTATTCGTCGCGAACCATCAATCGCTGGCCGACATCCTCGTTTCTTTCGGTTTGTCAACCCAATATAGGTTTGTCTCCAAAGCCATTCTTTTCAAGACGCCGCTCGTCGGTTGGTCGATGAAGTTATGCGGCTATATTCCGCTCGTGCGTGGCGACACGGCATCGGCTCGAGTGATGATGGATCAGTGTCGATATTGGATAAGGCGCGGAATTCCCGTCTATATTTATCCCGAAGGAACGTTCAACAAGCTTGATCGTCTGCTGCCATTTCGCAAGGGTGCGTTTGTCCTCGCCATTGAAGAAAAAGTTCCCATTGTCCCCATTGCCATCTCGGGCACTTCGGGGCTCGTTTTCGAAGACAGTCCGCTACTTTCTTTTCGAGCGAACATACGCTTCGAGATTCTGGAGCCAATCATGCCGGAGACGTTTGGCGATGATCCAGTTGCCTTGGGGGCAAGGGCGCGGGAAAAAATTTCGATGGCCTTGGGGCTTCCCGTCGACGAAGACGCCAAGCCAGTCAAAATTGCAGACTGATCGTTCTTTTAGCCATATCGCATCTTTCGCGCTAAGCTCGCCCTCGTGCCTCGTCGCTTGCTCGATTTTCACGCCCACCGTCGTTCGGCTCTGTGGGTATTGCCGGCGTTTGTCCTCGTAGCGCTCGGTTGTGCCGCCGTGTCAGCGCCATCTGTGGGCAGCGGTGGAAACCCGCCCGTGCACCCAGCTGCTTCGACTGCGATCATCTCGTCGCCCGTTGCTTCGACATCGCCTTCTGGAGGTGGCGGAATGCCGTCTACATCGGCGCCTTCGATCATGGCGGGCGATCCGGTCGAATTCGATCCGGGTAGACTTTTGCCAATATTGGACGACCCGCGACTTGCCGCCGTCAAGGCTGCGGTCATCCGCGAGGCGTATGTCGAAGCGGCCCAAGCACTCGATGTTTTGCTTGCCGCTGAACCACGGCCTTCGATGGACGACGAGCGAGCGTATCGTTTTCAACTAGGGCGCATTCGATCGCTTGCAGGCGATCCATTAGGCGCGGCGCGAGCGTTCGAAGCGTCGGCGGCATTAGGCGGGGCACTCGAAGGCTACGCGCGGTACCAAGCTGCGGAGCTTTTGATTCGCGCAGAAAAACCCGCAGACGCCTTGCCCCACATCGATCGAATTTCCGACGATTTGCCCATAAAGATGTCGGTAACGTTGCTTCGCGCGGACGCGTTGCTCGGCAAGGGGGACATCGACGCGGCATTGCCACATTATCGCGTTTACCTTGGAAAAGACGGTCACCCCACGCGCTGGGTCGAAGTCGCACTCAAAGTGGGTCGAGCACTTTTGCAAAAGCCGTCCGAGGAACATGCGGAGGAAGCCATTGGTTTGGCACGACGGGTCATTTACGAAGGACCTTCGGGGGCCGGCAATGCCGACGCCAAGGCGATTGAGAATGACGCATTGGGTAGTCTTCCTTTTCCACGCCGCAAAGCATTTGAATCGCCAACGCAAGATGAATTGTTTGCGCGGGCAAAAAATCAGCTCGAATCAGGTCAAAATCGCGAAGCGCTACATACGACCGAAACACTGGTGACGGATGCAATGGCCGCAAATCCTGGTGACTTCGCGTGCAACGTGTGGATGACGCGTGCCGAATCGATCGTACGACAGCGTAAGAAAAACGAAGGCGCGGCCGAATATGGCACGGCGATTGAACGATGCGCCGGAGCAACTCGGCGGGTCGAAGCTTTGTGGCATGGTGGCAAAGCCGCAGCGCGTGCGGGTCGGCATGCGGAAGCCGTGCAGCGTTATGGAATGCTGGAACAGGAATTCCCTACGCATCGTTTGGCGGACGACGCTCGATTGAAGGGTGCGTTTGCAGTCAAAGAATTGGGGGACGAAGCGCGATTTTCGCAAATGCTTTCGTCGATGCCCGACGATTATCCCGAAGGGGACATGGTCAATGATGGGCTCTTTCAATTGGCGCTCGGGCGCATGGTCAAACGAGATTGGGCTGGCGCCATCGTGCCCCTCGAACGGGCACTTGCCCGGGCGCCTCACGAACGCGCATATCATTCGGCGGGCCGATTGCCGTATTATCTGGGACGAGCGCGGCTCCAAACGGGCGCGGCGGACAAAGGCAAAGCGCTACTGACGAGCGTCATCAACGAGTATCCTTTGTCGTTATACATGGCCCTCGCTTACGCCCGCCTGGCGGACGTGGACCCTGAAGGCGCCAAGAAAGCATTGGCCGACGCGTTGGCCCGCGAAGGACAAGCGGGTGCTCCGACCGTGCCAAAAAGCCCAGCGTTTGGCAAACCTGAGTTTGTCCGGGCTGTAGAATTGGCGCGCCAGGGGGAAGCGCGATTTGCGCGATTTGAATTGGATCGCTTGGGTGTCGGAGCGCGAACCGCACCTCCGGAAGTGTTATGGGCGGCAGCGCTGCTTTTTTCACGCGTGGGTTCGCCCAAGGAAGCGCATCAAATATTGCGCTCTGCCACGGCTGCGCCTTCGACCACGCAATCCGAATTCACCGACTGGACAGATCATTATCCCGCGGGTACTTGGCGAAATGCGTGGGAAATCGCATTTCCACGGCCTTATCTTCCAGCCGTCACGACAGAATCGACACGTAGTGGCATCTCGGCTTCTCTGGCGTATTCGATCATGCGCGAAGAAAGTGCATTCGATCCGCGCGTCGTTTCGAGTGCCAATGCCGTCGGCCTCATGCAACTCATCGTTCCGACGGCCAAACGTATGGGCAAACCTTTGCATTTGCCGGGTGATGCGGAATCATTGAAACGTCCCGAGATCAACGTCGCCTTGGGATGCCGATATCTGTCCATCTTGCGCAACATGTTCCCAGACAATCCATTGATGGCCATTCCTGGTTACAATGCGGGCGGAGGAAAACCCAAAGATTGGATCAACGACCGGCCCAATGAAGATTTTGATCTGTGGGTCGAGCAAATTCCGTATGAAGAAACGCGTCTTTACACCAAGCGCGTAATCACGAGCCTCGCGGCCTACGATGTGCTCTACGGCAATACGTTGCCGGGCGAAGCACTCGGCGCACCTCTTGCCGCGAGCCCAAATGCGCGCAAAGCTGCTCTCGCCACCGCGGCGCCTTGAATCCACCTCTCCACGCGACTGATAGAGTTCGAGCCCATGAATAGCCCTGCCGAAAGACTCGTTGGCGCTGTACTCAACCGACGTTTTCGTCTCTTGAAACTCCTTGGTGAAGGCGGCATGGGCGCCGTGTACGAAGCGGATAGTGCCGAGGGCAAACGCGCGATCAAGGTTTTGCACGAAGAATTCAACAAGATCGAAGAAGTGCGGCGAAGGTTTTTCGCGGAAGCAGAAGCAACGCAAAACCTGAAGCACCCCAACATCGTGTCGGTGCTCGAATCAGCGGTGGCCGAAGACGGATCGCCGTACATCGTGATGGAACTGCTGCCGGGCCAGTCGCTTGGGGATCGGCTTGAAAGCGCACAACAGCTGAGTGCCGACGAAGCATGGCCGGTGATGAGCCAGGTGCTTGCGGCGCTGAGCGTAGCGCACGCAGCACGCATCGTTCACCGCGATTTGAAGCCTGACAATGTGTTCATTTCCAAGGATCAAAACGGCAAGGACTTCGTTCGACTGCTCGACTTCGGCATCGCCAAAATCATGGACGCTGCTGGTGGAATGGGGTCGAAAACAAGAACCGGGGCGCTCATTGGAACCGCTGGATACATGAGTCCAGAGCAGATCAGGAGTGCCAAGACCGTTGATCACCGCACGGATCTTTGGGCGATGGGCACGATGCTTTTTCAGATGCTGACAGGAGCGCTACCGTTTCGCGGCGATGACGACTTCACGCGACTCACTGCAGTCATCGTTGGTACAGCGATACCCATCGAAACCATCACTCCGCAACACGCTCGTTTTTCAGCATTTTTCCAACGCGCATTTGCCAAAGACGTGAACGAACGGTTTCAAACCGCTGAGGAAATGGCGCGAGCGTTGGGCGCAATCATGGGCGCACAAGCCTTACAAGGGCAGCAGGGAGCGATACCAATGATCGCTGTTGCACCGATGAGTGGTGCACCCAAAACGTCGCACCATGGCACGTCGGTCATGGCGGCATTGGATTTCGTGACGCCTGCAGGTCTTCGTCCCGCACCCATAGCTGGTTCGCTCGCGACAGCCGACACGACGCCAGCGGGTGGGCATCAGCGGCCGCAACACGCGACTCCGCCGCCGAATCCGCTGACGACCACGGCGCGAGCGCAATATGCGCCAGTGGGCCACCCACACATGAGTGGTGAAGGAGGCTCCGGCGTTGGGATGCCCCACGTGCAAGTGTTGCAGCCTCACGCACCTGTTTCGCCAGGAAAAACTCTTCCAGAGGCATCGAACGGTGCGCCTTGGTGGCTCGTGGGGATCATCGCGTTTGTTTGTCTTGGCGTAGGGTTTGTCGCGGGAATTCTCGTGGGCGGCAAATGAAATTTTTAGGGGCTCTCGCGTTTGCCGCAAGCATATTGACCTTCGTTTCAAGTTCTTTTGCAGCCGAACCCGACGTGCCGATCATGGTCGTCGACTTGCATGCGGATGTACCTTGGCAAGTTCGCGATCGTGGACGATCGCCGAAACTCTTCGAAGGGCAACTACGCATCGAAGCGATCAAAGCGGGCCGATACGGCGGCATCGTGCTGCCGATCTACATCTCGGACAAGATCAAGGGTGGACCGAAGATCAGCGATGCGGAAGCGATCTACGACGCAGCTCGAAGCGTCGTAGAAGCGAGCAACATTTTTTTGCCTCTTGGGTCACGAACTGCGGATCCCGATCGAATCTCGACGTTTTTGGCCATCGAAGGGGCGGGCGCGTTTGCCGATGATCCCGCGGCGATCGATCGTTTCATCGATCGTGGCGTGCGTCTCGTGGGTCTAGCGCACACGCGGAACAACCGGTTTGCCTCGGCAGCGATGGGCAAACGGGACAAGTTTGGCCTGACGGAATTGGGCAAAGAATTTGCCACACGGATCTACGAAAAAGGCGCACTTGTCGACGTTTCGCACTTGTCGGATCTGGGTTTTACGGATCTCGTTCCGATCGCCGATTCATTTGGTGCACCGATTGTCGCGACGCACTCGAACGCCCGCGCGTTGTGCGACGTGCCGCGGAACTTGACGGACGATCAACTGCGACACATTGGGCGAACGGGCGGAGTTGCGGGCTTGAATTTTCATGCGACTTTTGTCTGCTCGACGTCACCAAAACCGACGATGTTCGACGTGATCAAGCAGCTCGAGTACATGGTCAAACTCGCCGGGATCGATCACGTGGCGATCGGTAGTGATTTCGATGGCGACATCGATCCGGCCGAAGGTCTCGAGGATGCGTCGCGTATGCCGACGCTCGCGGCCGAATTGCGACGACGCAAGTGGACGAACGACGACATTCTCAAGGTTTTTTCGCTGAACGCCCTGCGGGTTTTGAGCTACCGACCACGTAAGGTGACGGCCGCGATCACTTCGCCTTGAACAAGTTTATCAAGCGAGCGACCATCGCGCGCGACGACCACGACGAGACGAGGAGACACTCCATGGCGACGGATTTGGAAACGCGTTGTTTGAACCTTTTTCCGGAATGGCTGCAGACGCTGGGCGCCGACGCCGCAGACTTTTCAAGGATTTTGGCGTCGCCATCGGCGCCGTTGTCGGTGAAAAAGTACGCGGCTGGAGCGCTCAATTATTTGTTCAAGTCGCTCGACTTGATTCCGGATGGAGTTGAGGACTTGGGATTTTTGGACGATGCATTCGTTTTGCGTATTGCGGCATCGCTCATTGTGGCGGATTCGCAAGAAATGAGAAATGAAGCGCCGATCTTGACGCGTCTAGCGGCGGACAAGGCGCTGATTGTGGAACTTTTGGGCAAAGATTATTCGCGTCTCGAGCGGTACGTGCGTGAATTGACGCGGGGTGCCGCGCGTGGACGAACCGTCGACGAAATCGTGGAAGACGACGTAGTACGTCATGCGTTCGTAAACGAAGTAGCGAGTTGGGCTCAGGTATACGTGGCGCCGACATTTGCCCGCGACGAGAAAAACGTCATCAAATTGCAATCATTCTTGTCGGCCAAGCTGCCGACGTGAGCATTTGATCGCGCAAAACGCTCGTTGCGTATTGCGTATTGACGTTCGGCGGAAGCCCCCAGTCACAAAGGAATCACGATGCGTTACAAATTGTTGGGCAATACAGGAATCAAGGTATCGGAATTGTGCCTAGGCACGATGACGTTCGGCGACAAATGGGGCAATGGCGCCAATGAAGCCGAATCACTGGAAGTTGCGGCGGCGTTCCTTGACGCCGGCGGTAATTTTCTCGATACTGCGAACAAATACCACGAAGGCCAATCCGAAGAGATTTGCGGCAAGATTATCGCCAGCAATCGTAATCGCTGGGTGCTCGCCACGAAATACACGCTGAACACAGGCGCGGGAGATCCCAACGCGGCTGGTAATTCGCGCAAAAACATGATGCAATCGGTTGATGCCAGCCTGAAACGGCTCGG
>JANORL010001347.1:0-16443 GCA_031415295.1 Polyangiaceae bacterium
GTGCATTCGTCGGGCTCGCTTCGCGACCCGACTCTTGCACTCTAGCCAGTTTACGATGGGGGGCTACGCCCCCCATTCCCCCGAGATCGTTGTGATCCGTCAAGGACAGGAGCCAGGCAATTTCGCGTCGAGCCACGCGGCTCGATCCTGTGTCCATGTCTTCATGTACGCAACTTCGTCCTCGTACGTCGCTCCGACAAACGCATTCGGCCAGACGTAAACTCCAATGTTCCCCCACACCGCATGATCCCGCGGTTCTGCCACTTGAACTTCCTCGCGATAACCATCGATTCGTTTCATGAGCGACGCGTCCGAAAGCTCGCCCTTGCGTAGGCCTTCCCAACGACATCGCAATGCTTTGGTGAACACGGGATCGGCCATGAGGCGATTCCACCACTTTGGGATTTGGTCCGCCCCATCAGGACAATCGATACCATTGTAGACAAACCCATTGATCCACGCACCGCCGCAATAATCCGCATTGCCAAACGCGAGGTTGAAGTCCCACAGCGGTCCCATGTACAACAATCCCCCATTGACATCGGCATCTTTGTACATGTAGGTGCTTTTCCGGTAACCATCGATGTTGCGTCCAAGCTCCGTGATAATCGCGAAGTCGACAAACGAAGGGATGTCGATCCACGCTTGGTATCCTTTTAATGGATCCGAAAAACTCGGTCCGAACATGACGCTTTCGAAACCATCGATATGGTTTTGAATGTAACCAGATTGCTCGACCGAGATGGTATCGAATCTCGGATAATGATGTTGCCAAGCCGTACCCGCCGCTGAATACCAGCCGCCGTCCGCCGCGCCCGCCTCGAGTTTGATGATGTAGCCTCCGGTGATGTCACCGGTTATCGCACTCGTCGCGACGCTCGGAATGTTGACACGTTTGGCGTTGCGTTTGATCTTTTCGAGAAACACATAGACGCCGATGTATTCATCGTTGACGAAGAGTTCGACAAACCGTGTGCGTGGTGCATAACGTCCAAGCGCACGCCCGAGGTCATAAGTGAGTTTGTTACGCATGAGAGCCTTGTCCGAATACGGGCCGTGCAGCACCCAATCACTTTCCGCAGGCATACCGAGCAAAGCCGTGTCGAAATCGCCCCCGACTGCATCGCGTGTTTCAAGACCGTACGACTTTTTCGCAAATCCGGCAGATGTATTGCCGCGAATCTCGATTCCAATCGGTCCTTCGAACGTATGTGGACGGGTCGCAAGATCTTGAAGCGTGCCATCATGGTCTTCGATGATCACCAAACTGGCATCGACTTTCACGTCTTCAAAGATGGTCATGCCACCCTTGGTCGAGACTTGCAATACGGGAAGTACACCAGGAAAAGCAACGCCACCCGCGCCACCCGACCCCCCCATTGCTCCATCTCCACCACTTCCACCGTTGGAACTCGAACTCGATGTATTGCCTCCGGCTTGGCCAAACTGGAGTTTTTCATCCGGGCTACATCCGCTAAACAACAGTGAACCTACACCGGCAAGCACAATCCCTGGAGAAAGAAAACCAAGCCTCGAGGACCTACGATGGGAAACATCGAAAACGGAAGGAATACTTTTCATGTCGAGATCTCTTTCGTCGGAACGTGAATGAGCGCAAGCTGTCGTACCGTAGCACGGCATTCGATGGGTCGGTCGGTCAATCATGCGAAAAATCAAATAGCATGCTCGACAAGCATTCGGATAGCGTAAAAATTCATTGCTCTTGGATGGGGTTAGCGCTACGTTGACAAAGTACTTTACACGCAACGAGGTGCGTCATGCAAACAATGAAATTCGGAATGATGTTTTCGCTGTTGACGGTGACCGTTGGAGCGGTGGTTGGATGCAGCGGGGCTGGTAATGGTACGTCGGGGCCGCAAGGTTGTACGGAAATAGGTTGTGGTCCGTCCTTTCACGTAGAATTCGCGCGCGCCTCATGGCCGACGGGCAAAGTCGACATTGTCGTCGTTGCTGATGGGACGACCACGAATTGCTCCGTGACCTTGCCTTTTGCCTCGTGTGACAACCTGGCGCAATGCGATCAAGCGAATCCTGGGTTTTTGATCGAAACATCGGGATGCGCATTACCAGCCGTTCAACATGCGGTGACGGGAGTCATGTGGTCGCAGAATGGTCCGAAGCAAGTGACGATGACCGTAAGCCAAGACGGCACGATGCTCGGTACGAATATGTTTCAGCCCACCTACGCGACTTCGCAACCCAATGGCGCCAGTTGCGAGCCTACGTGTTATCAGGCGCCATCGCCTACACCCATGCAACTTTGAGCGCCGAACATCGGCGTGTCGAGATGAAGACGGCTCGATCCGGCAATGCACGGATTCCGCGGTATCGCTATGATATCGTCGTCGTCTTCAAATCCGATGGCGAGTTTCAGGGCAATGTCATTGCGGAGATCTTCTCTTCTCCGTTTGTCGAGTCGTTGTATGTCACGCGCCAATGGTATCACATGAGTTCCATCGATGCGCAGCCCCTCTAGCGTCACGGACAGTGCCTCGAAGGCCATCAACGCCGTCGACATCAGCGGTTCGACCTCGCTTGTCAGCCAAGCGGCCAAATCAAATTTTCAAGCTCCTCCAACGTGTGAACCTGTTTTTCCCAGTTTGGGATGCGCACTTGGCCCTTGAAGTAACTATAACGATGTAGAATTTGCAGTAAGAAAAGGCGCCGGCGTAGCGTCTTGTCCCTACCTTCGGGGGTTATGCCGTAGCCTTCCAGCAACGCATTCACCAGATACCCTTTCCCTTCGCAGGAAAACAGCAAGGGTCCGAGCAAGTCATATTCGCCAAACCCGGTCATCGCATCACCAAAATCAATCATACCGGCAATGCTCTGCACGCGCGGTTTGTCGTCTACCAGCAGATTAAAAGGCGTATATTCGCCCGTGAGAAGTACCGGTTCAAATGTGTCCGGAATCAATGACCACGATTCGCGCACGAGATCATCTACCCCATTGACAAACCAGGGGGGCATACCGTGCCTTTGATGCCGGGCACGGCAACCCTGCATCTGCACCGATAAAAATTCCTTCCAGTCCGGCGGCAGGGTCGTCAGCGTGCCGACCGGCAAGGATTGCGCCCGAGCCATGATCGACCCGATATCGCGCAAGACCGCGACCTTATCATCCTCAGGAAGACGTGGCCATACCGTTTCCAAGGTGTTTCCCGACAGGCGACTCATGATGATGTAGGTCCACCCGCCTTCGTCATCGTCTTCTTCTTCGCCGGCCTTGAAAAATCGGGGAATCGGCAGACTCAACTGCCCATCGAGATGCTGGAGCACGCGGTATTCGCTGACCCACTGATGCCGAAGAAAAGGGGGAAAAACCTTCATCACCCAGACCTCACCCATGGCCGCAATCAGATTGCTGCCGTCCTTGAATGGCTGAAAGTTCGCGTTGCGATCAGCAGGCGGCCCATTATCGCGCCAGAGCCGGAGAAAAGGCTCGCGCCAGGTTTCGGGTTGCCTACGGTACTGCAAATCAAAATACTCGGGATCCAGTTCACGGGGGAAAAACATTCGACGGTTTACTCCAAAGGTCCAGGTGAAAATTTTCGGCCTTTTTCTCTTTTGCGACATAAGGCGCGATAGCTGCGAACATCGTCATGGTCGGGGCGCATCATGCGGTCGATTGACCCTGTCCGACAAACTTGCTCGCCTCGAGAGGAAAATACATTGCTTATCGATGCCAACCCGTCGACTTCGCCAAATTGACTGCGTACCTCGACCGTGTTCTCGTGGCCAAACCATGATGGCGGTCGAAGCGTGCGTGCGCGGGCCTTGCCGTCACGCAAAAACTGGTTTTCACGATGAAAATCCGTACGGTTTAACGAACACTCGACACCGGCACGCTTTTGCTGTAGGTCTCGGGTCGATGACCACGCAGCAACCCCTTCACGGCCATGTGCTTGGAGCGCTCGTGCAAGGCATGCTCTTTTGTGCAATTCGTGAGGGGGTCGAACCTGTTTCATTGCTACAAGCGGCGGGTTTGACGTTGGCGGAGATCGAACCGCTCGACGTGCCCATTCACCATACCAAGGTCCTCGCTCTTTATCGAGAAATTCGTCTTCGACGACCTGATTTGGAATTGGGCCTGATGTTAGGCATGAGTTTGTCGCCGGATCGCATGGCGATGTTGGGGCATACGATTACGCATGCTCCGACGTTTGGTGTTGCATTGCGCGATTTCATGCGATTCCAAAAAATGCTGAATGGCGGCGTGGTCACGTGGAGCCTGACGAAGAGCGCTGGGATTGCTTCGATTCACCTCACGTCACAGGCTGATTTGGAGGACATTCCCTGTGTCCTCGAAGCTCCGTTGGCGATGGTGGTCATGCTGGCGCGTGATACGCTGCCGCATGTGAACGAATGCTGGGCGCAGCTCCGCAAGCAATACGCGACAAACCATGATTTTTCGCTGGAAGTTTTGGCAAAACGACAAGCGCAAACGCAAATGGACGCGGTAATAGAAACCGATTTGCATGAACAAATCGTCGATGCAGGCTTTCGCATGGCCATTCCGCTCGTTCAATTGCTGGCCGTCAAATGCTGGCAAATGGAAAAATGACACGCTCGCGAAATCCCGACCAACACTCGTTCGCCACCTCATTAGCCACCGTTTGCTCGGAGCAATGAGGGTCGCTGCAAACAACTCGCTTTAGTACGTCCACGAGTCCGAGCCTTCACTGCCAAACGAATTTATTCATCCCATCGCGAAGGCCCACGCTTCGGCGAGCGGCTCCACGGGTCGATCCGTAATCGGATCGGCATGGGCCACGATGATTCACTGGAGTGGCAGCGCGCGCAATTGCGCAATTGATTTAGTCACTGCGGTGCTCGCACGAGTATTCCATTGGACGTCAGCGGGAGGCCTAATTTTTCCGTAGCGTCCCTGCATGCGTGCTGCAATTCGCCAAGTCGTCCTCTGACGAGCAAATCCATGACGCGCATCATCATGAGGACCACCCACCAGCATCTTCTGCAAGGCAACTCGTTTCTGAAACTCGCCTATCAACGACGACGGGTCAACTCCGCGTCTACGACGTAGCGACGAAGACGTTTTCACTCCTCGCGCAAGTCGGCGGCCCGCTGCAAGCGCCTTGGTACCTCACGTTTTGCGGGACCAACCCCGCCACGCTCGCCTACGAGCCGCAACGGCACTGCGCCTGCGGGCAGTGACGATCGCCGCATGCGGGACGATTGCGCGCGACGCATTTGCCGCAGATGAGGCGCATGTTCTTCTGCGTCGGGCGGCGAGGAGCAATCCCCTTCATTGACGCTCTCTGAAAGAAATCTGCTTCGACACATCCAAGGTGTCCGAACCTACGTAAACCCCTTCGAACCTGCTACTGGAGGTGAATCGACCTTGGCAAGCGACTTGTATGCTGCCCTGGCGGGTTCATCGACCTTGCCAATCAAGTTCAAACCGTTTGGGCCCAGGTGATTCAACCTGGATCGGATCGTTGAATCTTGTTTTGCAAGGTTCCGGATCGTCGTGGGCGATCGTGGGCGATCGTGGGCGTCGTGTTTGGGGCGATGAGGCGGCATCTCGAACGACCGCTGGCACAAATCGCTTGGATACCCAAACAGTTTGTGTTAGTGGCGAGCACAATGACTGAACCGACCCGTGTCATAACGCCAAATCCGCCAGGCGTCTGGAAGCCCGCTCAGAAGGCGGTCCGCACGCTCTTTCGTCCACTCGAAGCGTTTTTGCACATCCAGGCGTCGAGCGGCATTCTGCTGCTCATTGCGTCGATCGCCGCGCTTGTCCTGGCAAACTCTTCTTGGCGCGCTGCCTACGAGCATCTGTGGCACGTGCCTTTCTCGATTGGACTTGGCGCGTGGCAATTCGCGGAGCCGCTGCATTTCTGGATCAACGATGGCCTGATGGTCGTTTTTTTCTTCGTCGTGGGTCTCGAGATTCGCCGCGAGATCCATAACGGAGAATTGTCGGAAGTGCGGCGTGCGGTGCTTCCCGCGGCAGCAGCGCTGGGTGGAATGATCGCTCCTGCAGCCATTTATTTCGCGCTCAATGCAGGATCCGCTGCGCAAGGGGGTTGGGGCGTTCCGATGGCCACGGACATTGCGTTTGCCGTAGGTGTTCTGGCGCTGCTCGGAAAACGAGTTCCCGCTGCTCTACGTGTCCTTTTGCTCGCTCTGGCCATCATTGACGACATCGGAGCGATCCTCGTCATTGCTTTGTTTTATTCGACGAACTTTGCGCCTATGGGACTTGTCGTCGTGGTCGTGGGTATCGCGCTTACGCGAAGCATGCGAGCGATCGGCGTGCGGCGACCGTCCATTTATATTTTCCCAGGCATCGTCGTTTGGGCTGGATTCTTGATATCGGGGATTCATCCGACAATCGCAGGTGTGGTCCTTGGCCTGCTCACGCCGGCTCGTTCTTGGTATGGCAAAGACGGGTTCATCGAGGCGACCGAGCGATCCCTCGAGAAGCTGCGCCACAAGGCACAAAGCAAAGAAGATCCGCACGACCTATTCGAACCACTTTCGGAAATCGGCGAGGCTCGTCGAGAAGCTATTTCGCCGGTCATTCGTCTCGAACACGCACTGCATCCGTGGGTGGCTTATGGCATCATGCCTTTGTTTGCGTTTGCCAATGCGGGCGTTTATCTGGGCGATATAGATTTTTCCGGAGCGACGTCGATCTGGCTCACCGCCGGCGTTGCCCTGGGTCTTGTATTCGGCAAACCCATCGGGATCATCGTGGCGTGTTTCCTCGTCGTGCGCGCGGGTATTGCCTCCTTGCCCAAGGGCATTACCTGGAAGAGCATTTCGCTCGTCGGCGTCGTCGCGGGAATTGGTTTTACCATGGCCATCTTCATTGCCGGTCTCGCGTTTCCCGATCCACGAATGCTCGGCACGGCCAAAGTTGCGGTGCTCGGCGCATCGGCGATTGCCGGTGTGTTTGCATTGGTCCTCGGAGCGATTCTGTTGCCAAAAAAATTGCCAATGGATGTTGCGCAGACAGCCGACGAGGCGGAAACCTCGACTGATAAATGAACATGAACAAATCAGAGACGTACGACAATCAAGAACAGTCGCCATCGGCGCCTCCACCGCATACGTTTTGGAGAATCGTCGCCGATGTCCAAGATCGAATTGCACTCGGTTTTGGCGTTCATCCGGGTGTACCAAATGGCGGCGATGCGAGCGCGCCATGAATTGCGAGCGAAGGCACGAGCATTGTGAAACAAGAAAAAAAAGCCGACCGTCTTCCATTGACGCCCGCGCTCGAATTTCTCGAAGGCGTTTGGAGACTCAATCACGCGCTCGAACGCACCTCGATGCGCATGGAAGCCACGCTCGGCGTTACGGCACAGCAGCGGTTGATCATTCGTTTCGTCGGCAAATACCCGGGCATGACGTCGGGCCAACTCGCAACGCTCTTGCATCTCGATCCAGGAACGATATCAACGTCACTCGGCAGACTCGAGCGTAAAGGACTACTCGAACGACGGCAGGATATCCGCGACAAACGCCGCGTCACGTTGGGTTTGACCGCGGCTGGTCGTGATCTCGACAAACCCATGCAAGGAACCATCGAGCACGCCGTCGAGATGTTACTCGCGTCCACGGATTCGCGCGAGATTGACGTGGCACGCCGGATGCTCGGCCGACTTGCAGAACTTCTGGCCGAAGAAGTGGACGCTCCCCATGAATGAAAAAAAGTGGGCGCCTCCGAAAACACGCCCAGCGTCACGCGAACCCCGCTACCGATATGACGCAACCAAACTGACCTACGGCGCCAGCCTGTCCGCCCTGACCTGCCGCAGCATCCTCCATGCCCGCGTCCAGGACGTCGACCACGTGAGTGCCGCCGTTCGTCCCAGGATTGCACGCGGCGGTCCCGAGCAACAGTGACAAACCTATTGAAAAATGAAACGATTCGATGCGACTGAAACAGGTCATCGCAATGCGTTCCTTCCGGTGCGTGGCAAGGTAAAATGTCAGCAAGCGCGGCGAGGTTGGTTGCTTGGCATCGATAAATTTTCAGTCATCATGCAAATAAATAGCACTGCTTCTCGGACGAACCCATGGACCGTAAATCCACGTTCGAACCACCTTGAGCCACCTTGACTTCCCCACGCCGTTGAGGCTAAGTCCTCGTCAATGAAGCGCTTCTTCAACACCGCAGGGCCTTGCAAGCCGGAAATGCACTACATGCTGCCGGCTGCCGAGCGCTTGCCGGATGCGCCAAGAGTCATCGATCAGTTCGGCTATTTCGTCGTGCATGCACCTCGACAAACCGGTAAAACCACGACGCTGCGGGCCCTCGCGGAAAAACTCACCGCTGAAGGACGTTACGCCGCGCTGCACTTTTCTTGCGAAGCGGGTGAAGTGGCGGGCGACGACTACGAGGAGGCTCAGCGGGGACTACTCTCGCGCATCCGACGAGGTGCCGAACTTGCGCTACCGCTCGAGCTTCGACCGCCACTTTTTCCAGACGCTGCCGATACAGACTTGCTCGCCACTGCGCTCTCCGCTTGGGCCCGAGTTTGTCCGCGTCCACTGGTGCTATTTTTCGACGAAATCGACGCTTTACGCGGTCGAAGTTTGATCACCGTCTTGCGCCAACTTCGGGCAGGATATCCTGATCGCCCCAAAGATTTTCCCGCATCCGTCGTCCTCTGCGGCTTACGCGACGTGCGTGATTACAAGGCCGCCAGCGGCGGAGATGCCTCACGATTGGGAACGTCGAGCCCCTTTAACGTCAAGGTCACCTCCATGAGACTTGGCAATTGGACCGCTGACGAAATCGCTCGATTGTACGCAGAACACACAACGGAAACCGGTCAGCTCTTCACGCCCGAAGCCATTGCGCGAGCCTACGAAGTCACCGGCGGACAACCCTGGCTCGTCAATGCACTTGCACGCGAAATCGTCGAGGAAATGGCGGTTCCACAGAATGAATCCATTACCGCCGCACATGTCGATGAAGCCAAAGAACGCTTGATTCTCGCTCGAGCTACGCATCTCGATTCGCTCGTCGCCAAACTGATGGAACCTCGCGTTCGACGAATCATGGAACCGCTTCTGAGCGGGCGGGACTTGCCTATCGACGAAACCTTCGACGAGGACGCAAACTACGTCTCTGACCTAGGACTCGTTCAACTGCGTCCCTTACGCATTGCGAACCCGATCTACAAAGAAGTCATCATGCGGGTGCTCGGACGCGCCGCTGAAGAGCAGATCCAGAATCAACCCCACGCGTTTGTCCTTCCCGATGGACGTCTCGCTTTTCGCAGAATGATGGCCGCATTTGCCACGTTCTGGCGCGAAAATGGCGAGATTCTCGCCACGCGGATGCCTTATCCCGAAGCGGGTCCGCAACTCGTCTTAATGGCCTTCATGCAGCGTATCGTCAATGGCGGCGGATACATCGATCGCGAATATGGCCTCGGCAGAAAACGCATTGATTTGCTGGTGCGTTACCCCTACAAGAAAAACGGCGTACGTGTAGAGCAACGGCGCGCCGTTGAAATCAAGGTATGGCGCAAGGGAGAGGCCAACCCGCTCAAAAAAGGTTTGGCCCAACTGGACGATTACTTGCAAAAGCTCGGTATGAACCGCGGGACGCTCGTCATTTTCGATGCACGCACCAAGCTCGCCAAGCAGAAGGTGCGTTACGAGGATACCGTGACGAAAAAAGGGCGCAAGGTTCGCGTGATGTGGGCGTAACGAGTTTGACCGGGCGCGATTCCGTCACAACGATTGACGGCTCGTCCGGTATTCCACAACCTTGGTGATCCCCGTGCGGGTAAGCTCCGCAGCGCCGGTAAGTTTGTCCCAAGGTCCCACGACGGGCAGCGAAAGCGCCGTCGTGTTGATTTTCGCCAACCCTTTGCCGTTGTAATCAGCGACATACAGCGTGCTCCGCAACCCAAGCAATGCTTTTTCCGCGCTCGCAAGAATGACGAACTTGATTTCAGGCAAAAAAAAAACGGGGAGCGAGCCTATTTTCAGGCTCGCTGCTCCCGCGCGTAACCGGTCCTGGATCAGAATTCTCGTCCGTGTCTGACCCAGGATTCCGTTGCATATGGATCCGGCGGTTCGGCATCCGGCGCGTCCGTCGCCGGATGATTCGATTGCGGTGCCTGGCTGGTCATGTTTGTCTCGATCAGCCACGACACCGTACAAAGGGCCGTAAACACAGCCAGCACCAGCAGCGAAAAAACCGTGCACACCAAAGGCATGCGGATTCGAGCGCGTTCGATATGCAACATCGCCAGCGACACAATTGTCTCCTTTTGCAGAGGACGAATCAAAAAGTGCAAATCCTTGCACGATGCCTGACCGCAGGCATTTTCGACCCGTCCGTTGAATGACACCCACTCGAGACGACCTGGTTGTCGTCCAACGAGCGACACCAATTCTATCGCAAAACAACAACAATTGCCATTCAAATCCCATGATGATCGGACAATCAATGTCCTACTTATAGACGGATGGATCCAACCGAAGACCCCGACGCCCGACCCCCGGGATGAAGACGCGCTAGATGCGTGCCCAGCAACATTGGACTCGGGTACGATGTTTCGACCTAGATCGAGTGACATTTTAGGCCATACGGTCTGAGGCTTGACGGCCGAGCTGTGAAACGCCTACTCTACGAAAACGATGAAGACGAGAAAAATTACATGTGATCATTGCGGCGCAGCGCTCACGATTGACGGCACTTCGGAATTTATCGACTGCAACTTTTGCAACACGTCTTTGCGTATCATTCGAACAAAATCCGCGATCTTCACCCAGGTAATGGAGAAGGTCGAGGCGATTGGTACGGAAGTCTCGAGGCTGCGTAAGGAATCGAAACTCCATGCGCTGGAAAATCGGTGGCGCAACCAGCGAGAAAAACTGTCCCATGGATCTGGACCTAGCGGGCATGCTACGAGTGGAAATGCCGTGGTCGTCGGTCTGACGACAGGCGGGATTTCCGTCCTCTGCGGCGTAGTCGCCCTGTATGGCCGCGGTTTGGACGCCCAACTCGCCTTTGCCTCGGCAATACTGATAGCTATCGTCGGATTGATCGGTGTTAACCGGATCATGCACTACGTACGGCGTTATGAAGCTGCCGAACGAGCGTACATCGCGAAGAGAAATGCAATCGAGGAAAGGTACAATAAAAAACTCACACAGAAGACAAGACCTAAGGATTCAGCAAAGCGGTGATTCACGCGGTGATTCCAGGTCGGCCACGTAAAACGAAAAGGCGGACGCGACGAATGGAGCTTTGGAAAGAATTCATTGCGTGCTTAGGAGCGATCCCAAAAGCACTTGAGCCGGAATACGTCTGATTCCTGGAAAAGAGCACGATTATATAGATTTTACCCTCGTCTTGCAGGCGACTGAGTTCGGTGAACGCTTGCTCGAACTTCACACCCATTTCGCGAATGGCGTCTGGGTCGGCCATGACCCGACCCCACGCAGAGAGAACTTGCAAGGCGCCAGCGCCGTTGTAGAAATCGATCGCTAACTGTTCGGTATCCATGGAATCGTAGGATGAATTTTTATGGATACCGTCGAATGACAAGGCGAGCGAAACATTGAAAAACGCGCGTATTCGGATGAACAGCGGTTTTCTCAACCATCACGGATTGCAGGCCGCTACACCCGACGCGCTGGAACAACCCTTCGGACACGTGGTTTGGTATTCGAGTTCCACGGGGATATCAAGCATTTGATCGTACGCCAGTTCGCACGTGATCCACTTGTCCCCTTCGCAACGACGCTGAAACGCGTTTGATTTGCACGTCGTGCCATCTCGTCCGCAGCCGACCCAACCTGGTCCGGTCAAACATTGATTGCCATCCGCGCATGCATCTGTCTCGAACGCTGCACGATATTGATCGCTGATGCCATTACCCATTTGTGCGCAAATCGTCGGCACTCCGTTTGTGCAAGTGGGCGCGTACGTCATCGGATCACACGTTGTATCGCTCGGCGCCCCGCATCCTCCCGCGAGACAGGTATTGCCGAATTTGCACGGAGGCGCCACCGTCTGAAAAAACGCGCTCGACACTTCCGAGGCATAGTCACATATAACCACGCGATCGCCAGCACATGTTCCTTTAAACGTCGACAGATCGCAGGGTTCGGCACTGAGGGAGCACGTCGCAAAAGAATCACCCGCAAAACAACTCAAGGGCGCTTCGCATGTCGTTTTGACGAAACTGTAGAATTCGATAGGGCCGCTTTTGCCACCGCCATACTTCACACACTCGACCGCAACCTTACCGTCGCAATGGGTTTCTTTGGGCACGCAATCGCTCAGCGGACTATCTTCCGCGGAACAACCCCCAAAGCATACGGAAAATCCGACGCCCAGGGTAGCAGCCACGATTCGCCCAATATGTTTTAGAGAAACAAGCACGATCATTTCCTCCTCATGGAAACAGATTCCCGCGACTCTATTACATATTTGGTCGCGAAGGCAAGTTCCACGAGAAACAAAAACTACGACCAAGTCTTTGCACGCCAGCGCAAACGAGGGCAGTTGTTCGACCAATTGACGTGCGACATGCGCTTCCTGCGCACGGTCATTCAAAGCTTCGCGTTGCAATCGTTTATACACGCAAATCCAACCCCTCCTTCGCTTGATATGGCAATTGCAACAGGCATCACCTCATTTGCATGTTACGCATGATACGCATGTTTTCCTTGTTTCGACGAACCTTCGTCCGTTACAGTGGCCCCATGGCCCACCCCCACGCTCTCTGCGGTGCTTTCTCCAAGCCCAACCTCGCCCATTCCTTACGCATGATTGCCTTCTCCGTGGCCGCCGTAGCTTGTGCTGCGTGCGTTGCGCCGGTCGAAGACGAAGACGCTTTAGACACTGCCTCGTTTGGCTATACCGTCCCTGCCAAGGGCACTACGGCGACACTCGACGTTGCCTGCTGGAACCTCGAATGGTTTGGCGATACGACCTACGGCCCCACCGACAACACCCTTCAGCGTACCAATGCTACGGACGTCATTCGTGGCGCGGATATGGACCTTTGGGGTCTTGAGGAAATCGTCAGCACAACGCAATTCAATAC
The DNA here is from genome assembly GCA_031415295.1 of Polyangiaceae bacterium. GTDB lineage: Bacteria > Myxococcota_A > Polyangia > Polyangiales > Polyangiaceae > Polyangium. The sequence goes on from JANORL010001347.1 coordinate 13,080, forward strand.
CATGAAATCTGCGCTCACGGGGTATGCCGGTTTCTTGTCGAACGATGCCCTCGTCACGAGCGGATCAACGTACTACACGACCACCGAGCAAAAACTCGGTTTCCTTTACAAAACCTCTATCGCCACCCTGCAAAGCGCCAAAATTATCCTGACCTCCTCGGATTACGACTTCGCGGGGAGGCCGCCGCTCGAGGTCAAGCTTGCGGTCAATTTGAATGGGTTTACCGAGAACGTGATTGTTATCGTGGTGCACATGAAGGCGTCGTCGGACTCCGCAAGTTACCAACGCCGACTGAATGCTTCGACCAAGCTGAAATCGTATCTGGACTTGACTTATCCAACGCAAAAGGTCTTTGTCTTGGGTGACTTCAATGACGACCTCGACCAGTCCATCTCTGGAAATACATCACCTTATGTGAATTTCCTGGCGGATTTGACCCGATACCAATTCGTGACCAAGCCTTTGTCCGATGCGGGGACCTCGACCACGGCAGGCGGCGGGGCGACCATTGATCACCAATTGCTCACCAATGAAGCGGCGTCCGCACTCGTCGCCGGTTCCGCGCAAGTTTATCGCGTAGATAGCTACATCCCGAGTTTTTCCTCGACCACCACCGACCATTTCCCGGTTCTCAGTCGCTACACTTGGGGAGGCACCCCTGCGCAGGTGATCATCAATGAAATCTGCGCCAACGAGCCTGGAAGCGATTTGGCTGGCGAGTTTATCGAAATCGTCAATATCGGCGGATCCACCGCCACCCTCGATGGTTGGACTCTTTCGGACGCGACTTCCGCACGACATTCGTTTGCTGCCGGAACGACGCTCGCGCCTGGAAAAGCTCTCGTCGTGTTTGGCACGGCTGCCGGCATTCCGGCAGGGATCAGCAATGCACTCGCCAGCTCCACCGCGAACCTCGGCCTTGCCAACGCGGGGGATTCCGTGTACCTGCGCGACGCGTCAGGCACGACCAAAGATTCGTTCAATTATTCGTCCTCACTCGCCGCAACAGACGGCGTATCGATGAATCGTAGCCCCGACGCAACCGCCAACGCGACATTCGTGCTCCATTCGACGTTATCGGCAAATCCCCGTTCCGCGGGCACCCGCGCGACAGGGGCCGGTTTCTGAGAGGGAGTTTATCAGGCAGCTGCGCGTTGCGCTGCGTCGGTCGGACTTACTCAGCGTACGATCATTGGAAGAAAGACTGAATTTTTGCCCTTAGCGCACGCGCCGGCATGTTATACTCACGTCCATGCTCGTCCGCGAATTACCCAAAGTTCCGTTCAACATGATGGATCCTGCCTATGCGGTGGATCCCTACGCATTCCTCGAGCCATTTCGTAATGATGCGCCGGCCTATTTCTGGAACGAAGGTCACGGCCCAGTATTTACGCGATGGTCTGACGTTTCGGCCCTCCTGCGTGACGCAAGGCTGGGACTCGATCCAACATTCGGCGGCGGTTTTCCTGCTGAGTTCAAGGCGGCATTTCCTGATTTCGCCGCGTTGCGCGAAAACGACCTCTTCTTGTCGCATCCTAGCGCGCATGCCCGTATGCGTAAGCTGCTGAATCCGATTTTCGCTCCCAAATCAGTCGAAGTGCATCGGCCCAAAATCGAGCAAATCATTGGCAAATTGCTAGACAAAATGCCTGACGACGGCGTGGTCAACGTTGCGCAAGACTATGCGCGACAATATCCCGTACGCGTCATTGCGGCCATTCTCCATATTCCCGATGGTCACGAGAAGGATTTCTTGGCGTTTGCCGACGCCCTCATTGCGACGATTCTTCCGGGATTGCCGCCAGAGTTGTTTGCCTCCTACATGCCGGCCATTTCCCGGGGAATGGTAGTTACCAAGGAACTCATTGCCGACCGGCGCGAGCATCCGATCGAAAATGATTTGACGACGCAACTCATCAATGCTTGCGATGAAGAGGAGCGACTTTCCGAGGCTGAATTGCTCTCGCTCGTGGCAGGGCTCATCGTCGGCGGTGCGGACACGACGACGCATTTGACCGGATGCGTGATGCTCGAATTGCATCGTCATTTGGATCAACTGGCCTTTTTGCGCCAGGATCTTAGTTTGGCGAGAAATACACTCGACGAAACTTTGCGTTACGGTGGGTTTGGACGCACGTTCTTGCCGCGTTACGTGCTCGAAGCATTTACGCAAAATGGCGTGGTTCTCGAACGAGGCTCGGTGGTGTTCTTGTCGATGGCGTCAGCATTTCGCGATCCGGAATTCGCGCCGGATGCTGCGATCTACGATATCAAACGACGACACACGGGCAGTCCTTGGTTCGGGTTTGGCCCGCATTTTTGCCTCGGTGCATCGCTTGCCCGACTGGAAGCGGAACGCGCGTTGCAAATGTTTTTCGCGAAATACCCCTTCACGGAACTCGCCGGCGTACCGGAATACGGAACGCACCCGATGTTGCGCGACCTCGTCAACCTGCCCATTCGCGTACGTACGACCGCGTAACGTTGCAGATTCGCCCCTCCCAGCGGTTCCAATGCACCGCTGGGAACGGTCATCCCGACAGCACGTCCCACCGCTCATGAACACGCCCTACGCGCGCCCCTTGGATGTCCCGTCTGGTGAACCGAAAGGTGAAACGTCGTCGAGATGGGCCGAGATAGGACCCATGGTCAGGTTAAGGTTGGGGTGAAACGCCGCAAAACGCGCGTTTGAACCTAATACGTCAAATCGCCGGCCTTGCGCGGCATGACTTCGTACGTCATTTCATATTGTGAACCTACGCCGACCACCGTAATCATTTGGCCGATCGCCAGCATGGATGTATCGACGACGGGTTGGCCTGCAACAAGGTGGACGAATACCTCAACCTCCGCGGAACCATCGTCGACATAAACGACCATTCCGAAGGGGGTGCCATCCACCACGTCTTGCGTCACCACGCCTGCGACACGAATGAGGTTTCCTTCGACTTGTTCATTAACGTCGCCAGTTTTCGTATCTACAGGCATGATGGTCATCGTCATTCCCGCAACTTCCGTGACATTCGCTTTCGTCGTGACGAGCACCGTTTGCTCCGCAACTTGCGTCAATCGCCCCGTTACCTGGACCTTCTGATCCAGTGCAAGCGCGAGATGGTCCGAGAGACTGACGTAAACGCCTCCCGTCGCGTCTTGAATCACGAATCCCTGATCATTCATACCAGAATTAAATGTGCCTGGCGCAACGGTGACAAAGCCTTCGACCGTTGCAGACATTCCGTCTGCAAGCGCGCGCGCAGCAGAAATCGTCATCACCGCTGCGCTACCGCTCGAACCGCTCGAACCGCTCGAACCGCTTGAACTGCTCGAACCGCTCGAACTGCTTGAACCGCTCGAACCGCTCGA
>JANORL010001348.1:0-13239 GCA_031415295.1 Polyangiaceae bacterium
CCAGAGCACCGAGCAACAACGGGATCACCATGACAAACACGGCCGCACGTTGCCGTGCGTCGAAGGCGTGGCTCAACGCATCGCTTGGGTCACTCGTGAAGTGCGCCAGCGTAAAACGTGTGTGGGGTGTGCCAAGCTGAGGATCGAGCGCCAAACACAAGGCGCGGCCGCGACGCACGAGTCCGCGCACGGCCGCGTACGGAACGCGCATGGGTTTCGATTCGGCAACGGTGCCCATAACAAACCCACGTTCGAACCGCGCGGCGCGCACGAGTTCGATTTCCAACTCGTGTTCGAACAGCGTGATCCGTACGGCCCCGACGGCATTCGCGCCCTCGGCCGCAAGGGCCAATGCCCCGACGGTGAAGACGTCCGCCATAACGTCAAACCTCCATGGCGAGTTCGTTCACGGTAGGACGATCGAAAAGCGCACGGAGTACGCGTCCCGTTGCCGTCGCACGGCGCCCGATGATTTCAGGGGATCCTTCAGCAACTACTTTGCCGCCGCCATCTCCACCTTCCGGACCAAGCTCGATGACATGATCCGCAGAAGCAATAACGGCTGGATGGTGCTCGATGACCACGAGTGTGTGACCGCGTTGGACGAGACGATCGAGGACAGTAACGAGGCGTTTTACGTCGGACAAATGCAGCCCCGTCGTGGGTTCGTCGAGTACATACAAGGTGGGTTTGCTTCGCGCGGACGAACAGAGTTCCTCCGCGAGCTTGAGACGCTGTGCTTCGCCGCCCGACAACGTGTGCGAGCCTTGTCCAAGTCGAAGGTAACCAATGCCGAGATCGCACATTGTCGTGAGGGGTTCGCGAATCTTGGGGTGAGACGAGAACAGCTCTGCAGCCGCTTCGGCGGTGCGATTCAGGATGTCCCCGATGGAGACGCCTAGATACCGCACATCGAGCGTCGCAGGTTCGAACCGCGTACCGCTACATGCTTCGCACGTCGTCACAACGTCGGGCAAAAAAGACATCTCGTGAGAGATCACGCCTTGGCCTTCGCATGTTGGGCAGCGCCCTCCAGCCGCCGTGTTGAACGAAAAACGCGCCGCTCCGTAACCGCGCATTTTGGCATCGGCCATGCCAGCGAAAAGCTTGCGTATGTCGTCCCAAATGCCGAGGAACGTCGCGGGAATCGACCGCGGAGTACGCCCGATCGGCGATTGATCGACAGCGACAGCTCGTACGAGAGAAGGCGGTACGCGCAAGGTTTCATGCGCACCAGGTTCTGGGGCGACGAGCCCCAAGGCTCGACGAACGGCTGGGTAGAGAACTTGACGAATCAGCGTGCTTTTGCCCGATCCAGACACGCCGGCAACGACGGTCATGCGTCCCAGGGGGACACGTAGTTTGTCAATCCGAAGGTTGTGAGCGCGTACGCCTTGGATCTCGATGAACTCGTCCCCAACGGGCGTGATTTTACGGACGGAAGCCAGGTCGCGTTCCTTGGCGAGCGCTTGCGCCGTCGGTGAATTCGGATCGCGAAGTACGACGGAGGGCGGACCTTGCGAAACGATTCTGCCACCAAACCTGCCGCCAAACGGGCCGAGATCGATGAGGTAGTCGGCTTCGCGAATCGTATCGGCGTCGTGTTCGACCATGAGCACTGTGCTGCCCATATCCACGAGTTTGCGCAGGTTGGCTAGCAAGCGAAACGTGTCGCGCGGATGCAAACCTATCGTGGGTTCGTCGAGAACGTACAACGCGCCGGTGAGTCCACTGCCTAGTTGCGCAGCCAGGCGCAACCGTTGCATCTCACCACCGGAAAGGGTCGCAGCGCGTCGATCGAGAGTCAGATAGCCAAGACCAACCTCCTCGACAAACTCGAGGCGCCGTACGAGTTCTCGATGCGGAGCATCGGCGATGATCGCTCTATTGCCTTCAAACGCGAGCGTTTTGGCCCAACGTGCTGCCGCGGAAACGGAACGTGCTGTCGCTTCGGGATAACGTTCTCCGGCGAGACGAACGGCTCGCGGGATGGGAGCGAGGCGAGTGCCTGCGCAAGACGGACAAGACAGCGCCTCAATCACTTCGGATTTTTCTTTCTCGGTGCCACCTTCGATTCCGGTTCCTTCACAAGCTTCGCAACGACCTTGTTTGGTGTTGAAGGAAAACCATCGCGGATCGATCTCGGGGACGCCTACGCCACACCGAGGACAGGTACGCGTTGTCGAGACGAGTTCTTCGGTACCGTTGGCCTGACGAACCTTGAGGGAACCTTTGCCGAACCCGAGGGCGCGATCGAAGGTTGGGCGATCGAGCGTCGATAGTTTGCCCTCAAAGATAACGAGGTCGATGGAATGCTCTTTGGTTTTGGCAAGCTTTGGTGGTTTGTCGGTGTTGGCAACCGTGCCGTCGACGATCGCCGAGGTGATGCCTGCACGAGCTGCTGCGGTGAACACATCCAAGTACGTGCCTTTGCGCGCAACGACTGCGGGCGCGAGAAGCGTACGGGTACCGCGGGTGGCGACGAGACTGCGATACGCGTCTTCGGGCGAACGAGACGCGATGGGGACGTCGCACGTGGGGCAATGAGCCGCGCCGACTTTGGCGTAGAGAAGGCGCAGGTAATGAGCGATTTCCGTGACCGTGGCGACGGTGGAGTTGGAGCCGGATCGTGTCGTTCGTTGTTCGAGAGCGATGGCCGGGGGAACGCCCGTGACGCGATCGACATCGGGCTTGGGCATCGTCGGGAGAAACTGGCGTGCGTACGGTGTGAGCGTTTCGAGGAACCGTCGTTGGCCTTCGGCAAACACGACGTCAAACGCGAGGGTACTTTTCCCCGAGCCGCTCGGCCCCGTGATGACGACGATCTTGCCATGCGGAATGCTTGTCGAAACTTCGACGAGGTTGTGTTCACGGGCGTTGACGATCTCGATCGCCGCGGGAGCTACCCACGTGGGGACGTCTTTCGGCCGTGACGTTTTGACGTTTGTCTTGGAACGTTTCTTCGACGTAACTGCGGCAGAACGTGCCAAATGATCGGCCAGCGCTTGGCCTGTACGCGTGTCGGTCTGAGCGATTTGTCCCGGCGTTCCTTCCGCAACGATGCGACCTCCGTCTGCTCCGCCACCAGGTCCGAGATCGACGATCCAATCTGCTGCAGCGATGACGTCGAGATCGTGATCAACAACGATCACACTGCCGCCACCACGAACGAGATCGCGCATCGCATCGTTGACGAGGAGAACCTCTTCCGCATGCAAACCTGCGCTGGGTTCGTCGAGCAGGAACAGTGTGCCGACGGAAGATTCGGCAAGGGCACGGGCAAGTTTGAGGCGTTGTGCTTCACCGCCGGACAACGTCGAAAGCGGTTGTCCCAACGCCAAATAACCCAAGCCGAGACGCGTCAACGGACCCAACGCTCGGACAACCGTTGCTTCACGGGCGAAGATTTCGAGCGCTTCGTCGATCGACAACGCGAGGATATCGGCGACGGATCGGCCATCGAGTTTGACGTCGAGAACTTCCTGACGAAAGCGTCGTCCTTGACAAACTGGGCATGTGAGGGAGACGTCGGCCAAGAACTGCATCTCGATCGTTTCGGCGCCTTCACCGGCACACGCTTCGCATCGACCAAGCGCGACGTTGAACGAAAAATGTCCGGGCGAAAGTTCGCGTAGTTTGGATTCGGGCAGCGCTGCAAAGAGTTGCCGAATTCGATTCCAAGCACTGGTGTACGTCGCCGGATTGCCGCGAGACGTTCGACCAAGCGGCGACTGATCCACGATCGTCACGGTCTTGATGCTGCTCGTGCCTTCGATGCGTTTGTGCGTGCCTGGCGTCTCGATGTCTTTGTACCCACGAGCGCGCGCGACCGCGCGGTACAAGATGTCGTCGACGAGCGAGCTTTTCCCAGATCCGCTGGCTCCGGTGACACATACGACCTGCGCCAATGGAAGGCGTACGGTGATGTCCTTCAGGTTGTTGGCTCGTGCGCCGACGATCGAGATCGCTCCTCGTGGCGTTGATTCTCGAGGCGCCGACGACGCGCGCACGTGAGCATGCGCAAGCGCGCGTCCCGTGGGGGACGATGCGTCGGCAGCGAGATCTTCAGGTGTTCCGTCGAAGATGACGCGCCCACCCTGTTTGCCTGCTTTGGGTCCAAGTTCGATGACGCGCTCGGCTGCGCGAATGATTTGCGGCTCGTGCTCGATGACGATCACGACATTGCCGCGTGCGGCAAGTTCACGCATGGCGTCGACAAGGGGAGGAATGTCGGCGGGGTGAAGACCAACCGTGGGTTCATCCAAGACAAACAACGCTCCCGTGAGCGAAGATCCAAGGGCTCCGGTGAGCGTTACCCGTTGAGCTTCTCCACCAGACAACGTGCGCGCTTGTCGATCGAGCGTGATGTAACCAAGGCCAACTCGTTCGAGGTACGCGAGGCGCTGTTCGAGTTCTTTGCGGACGATCTCCCCTTGGCCCGTGGTCGTCGTGAGAGTCGCCAAACGAGATCGGGCATGGCGCAATTCGAGTCCGTGCCAAGACGCCAGGTCGAGGTCTCCGACGCGGTATCGAAGGGATTCAGGGGACAAACGTTTACCCTGACAAACATCACAGATGTCGTACGATCGGTATCGTGCGAGCAGCACGCGAACGTGCATCTTGTAGGTTCGCGTCTCGAGCCACTTGAACCACGCGCGTAGGCCTGGGTACTTGCCACCGTGAAAGCTGCCTTCACCATCGAGCACCATCGTGCGTTGGGCTTCGGAAAGTTGCGCCCAGGCAACGTCGAGCGGGATCTCTTTGCGCTCGCAGAACTTCTTCAACACTTTGCGTTCCCACTGGGTGCTCGATCCGGTCCACGGGCGAATGGCTCCGCCTTCGAGGGTTTTGGCATCGTCGGGAAAAACCTTGTCCCACGCGATGCCGATGGTCCGGCCAAACCCACGACACGACGCGCACGCGCCTGTGGGAGATTCATAAGAGAACAACCCCATGCGCGGAGGATCGAAAGCTTTTGCGCAGGAAGGACACGCGAGGCCACGAGGGATGAGCACGCGACGTTTGTCCGACCCAACCACGGAGTTTCCAAGATGCAAAGCAGCGCTTCCATCCGAGCGGCGCCAAGCTTCTTCAATGGCGGATCCGAGACGCCGTTTGTCACGACTGTCCAGCTTCAAACGATCGACGACGACTTCGACGGTGCCTCCGGCAGCGACGGCATCACTGGGAGCGACTTCGTCGATATCGCGAATTTCGCCTCCTACATAAAGACGGCGATAACCTGCACTGAGAAGGGATTCGCGTACTTCGAGCAGTTGTTCGGTACCAGAAACGGCCAAGCGATACGTGACCAGTGCAGATTGCCCTTTGTGACTCGTCACGGCTTGTTCCGCAGCGCTCGCGGGGTCGACGCGCACGGCAGTCACGTGGCAGTCTGGACAAACCGGGATGGCTTCGCGTGCAAAAAGTGCGGCGAGATAAGGTTCGAGGTCGGCCATTGTGGCGACGGTCGAACGGGAACTTTTGATGGGCGCGCGACGATCGACGGCTACGCCGGCAGCGACCGGATCGAGTTCATCGATGGGAGGTCGCTCGAGACGTTCGAGAAATTGGCGTGCGTAGGGGCTGAAGCTTTCGACGAAACGCCTTTGTCCTTCGGAATAAAGCGTGTCGAGGGCGAGAGATGATTTGCCCGAGCCCGACACACCGGCGATGCAGACGAGCTGTCCGGGAGTGAAATCGAGGTCGACGCCTTGGAGATTGTGGGTTCGCGCTCCGCGCAAACGGATGGGTCGCATGGGTAATTGCCCGCGTTCCTAGCACGAAGCGTGTGTTTGTCGCGGCGATCAAAACACCGGGCTATGGACGCGGCGGGCATGGCGCGCTACTTCGATTGCAGGGCGTAGCCGTATTGATGAAGGTGTGGGCACGTGGGCGACAAACAAGCTAACGAAGACAAGCTCATCGTTCGAAACCGGCGTGCGAGCTTCGAGTACGAGCTAGGCGATAAATACGAAGCTGGAATCGTGCTCATCGGCAGCGAAGTGAAAATGCTTCGTAACGGGAAGGCCGACATTACGGACGCGTGGTGCACCGTTATCAACGGCGAAGCATTCATCCAAGGAATGCTTGTGGCCGAGATGCCTGGAGCCGCGTTCGGTCACTTGGGGAAACGCGGGCGGAAGCTTTTGCTGAATCGCAAAGAGATCGACGAAATCCGGCGAGCCACCGAACGCGAGGGAATGACGGTGGCGGCGACACGGCTTTATTTCAAGCAAGGTCGGGTCAAGGTCGAGATCGCATTGGCGCGAGGCAAGAAGCACCACGACAAGCGTGAATCGGTCAAACGGCACGATGCGGAAATGGAAGCGAAAGCGGCCATTCAACGCGGTCGCAAGGGGGATCGGTGACCGATCATTTACGATTGCCGAACGACGGCGAGGCGAACATCGTGGCGATCGACGGAGAGCGCGTGAGTCTGCTCGCAACCCGCGCGTCGGCGCCAGGCTGCCCGCTTGCGGGAAACCTGAACGACGAGACAGTCGTGCGCGTGAAAGTGCATCGCTGTCGCAAGCAAGGGGAACGATTTTTGATCGAGGGGCGGCTCATCGACGCAACTCGACAATTACGCGAACGATTGGGAACACTTGTCGCGACAACCCAATCTTGACCGGACAATCTTGCCTAAAGCATGCCTGGTAGCGTCCCTTGTTCGGCCATGGATGAATAGCCGGATTTGGGTCCGATGATGATGAAGTCGGCGAGCTTGAAACGCGCTGAAATGGCTGCGCGGTGAACGCGTAGGACAAACCGCATGTCGTCGGCGGTGACTTCGACATCGCCACTCGGATGATTGTGCACGATAGCGATCGTCTTTACGTGCATCCGAGACGCAGCCGCGAGGACGGCACTTGTATCGAGCGTATTGCCGTGAACGTCGCCATGCGAAATGCGACAAACCCCGTGCAAACCGCGGGCTTCGTCGATACCCACGATCCATATATCTTGAACGAATTGACCTCCAATGCGGAGTTTGAACCAACGGGCAATTTCGGCTGCACCATGAAGCGCGCCCATTGGACGAGTCTCACGCAAGAGTCCACGACGCCCCAATTCACATGCAGCAAGGACGCGAGCCGCATCGGATTGCGAGATGCCCGCCAATTCGACCAAATCATCAATCCCGAATCGGGAAAGACGGGTGAGCGAACCTGCGGCGCCAATCCATTTTAATGCCGTTTCGCGTGAACAACCAACGACTGCAACAAGCAATGCCGCATCATCCATAGCGGCTACGTCAAAAGGATGCGGGCGCTCTGATGCCAGTGACTCCGGGGCAAGCTGCATGGCGTGGGGCAAACGTTCGACTTTGGGTCGATGGGCACGCATTCCCCAAGGCTGCATCGTTTTCTGCGCCAATGGAGCCCAGGCAGGAAGGCCATCGGCACGTGATTCATTCACGCGACAAGTACGACGGTCGACAAGAGCCGTCGTGGATTGCGCGGGAGCAGGAACACGCAAAGTCACTCGAGGGTATGGGTGCGTCGTTTCAGGCATGGGAACTCCGGGGCGGAAGATCTATGTTCCCATGAAGACTGAACGTTTGTCAAGGTATGAGAAATGGGGTTGCTGGGGAGACCGGTGCCACATAGGCTGATCCACCATGAAGATCCCTGCGCGGCCCCGAGTCATCATTCGCCGTTGCCCGACCTACGATGTCGCGCAAATTCACCGCATCATCCGTGAAGGCCTCGAGGAACTCGACTTGCGACCGCACGGACGAACGTTGATCAAGCCAAACTGTGTCGCCTCGGGGTCCGCATTCCCCCACGCGTACACGCGCCCGGAATTTCTCGAAGGCGTCATCCTAGGGTTACGCGACCGCGACGACGGCCGAGTGCAGGAACTTGCAATTGGTGAACGTTGCGGAATCACGATTCCGACGCGTCGAGCTTTTGACCTTGCTGGTTATTACCCGATGTTCGAACGAACCGGGATCAAGCATTATCATTTCGAGGAAGAACAGCAGGTCGAAATCCGGCTCCAGCACAAGGACCGCTTGCGCGATTACGTGTTTACGCCCGAACCTGTCGCCAAAGCCGATTTCTTCGTCAATTGCCCGAAATTCAAAAGCCATCCCTGGACGACCGTGACGTTTTCCATGAAAAACTATATCGGAATCCAGGACGATCGGCATCGACTCATCGATCACGACCATCGTCTTGATGAAAAAATCGCGGATCTTCAATATATCATTCAGCCGCAGTTCATTGCGATCGATGGCATCATCGCCGGGGAAGGTCGCATGTTGACGCCGATTCCGCGTGACTTGGGTCTCATCATCATGGGTAACGCCCAACTCGCATTCGATTCCGTGTGTTCGCGCATCATTGGATTGGATCCACGAACCGTCGATCATTTGCGTTTTGCCGCCGAGCGTGGATTTGGTTCCTTCGACCTCGCCGACGTCGATATTTCCGGAGACGTGACGCTGGAAGAAGCGCAACACATGGCGAAAGGCTACAAAGTGGGCCTCATTCGCGTCGAGAAGTATTTCGAAGGCACGCATATTTCGGCCTATGCTGGCCCCCCACCAGAACCCGAACGAACCGATTATTGCTGGGGCGGCTGTCCAGGAGCGCTCGAAGAAGCTATCGAAATTCTCCGGCAATACGACAAGAACTGCGACGAAAATATGCCTCGTATGCATATCGTTTTCGGCAAATACGAAGGCGAGATCGATGCAGCTCCGGGCGAGCGCGTGATCTTCATCGGCGATTGCGCAAGTTGGTCGGGAAAACTCCACGGCAAAATGGTGACCGTTGAAAACCTCTACCGAGACCGCGCGGAAAAAGATCCGTACCAAGCCAAACACGCCGACGTTTTCGTCAAAATGGCGCAAGTCATGGCGAAACTCGCCGTGAGCAATCCCAACGAACCGCTACGCCTCGAAGGTTGTCCCGTCAGTGTCGCCGAACAAGTCCTCGTCCTGGTGGAACTCGGTAGAACAAAGAATCCCATTCTGTCGCCGGAAGAGTTGGTGCATTTCAATATGGGCTATTTGCGTTGGCGCAGCCAAACGCTCATGAAACGCATTTCCGGCAAACCTTACCAAATTCACGGGCCGACCGAACGAGGCGAAGCCGCTCCCGACGTAACGGCCCCCGAAACGACTAGCCCGCCGGCTGCAGAATAATCTCGAATAGAACCTCGACGGCGTCCTTTACCTTGAACGCCCCGAGCGGACCTTTAATTTCCCGCACTCCAAGCTTAGCCAAGGACACTTCAGTTTGTCCCGAAATACGCACGCGTCCATCGGTTTCGCTCCCGCGAATCGATAGGTGTACGTTCATTTTGCCGAGTGGCGTTTCGACCGTCACGTCTGCGTGATTCAATTCCGTTCCACGACCGCGCACGTGAATCTCTTTAACGCCATAAAAGACTTCTTCCCGCACTTTTCGTTCGATGTCGATACGATCGGAATGCGAAATTCCCGCCGGATCCAGGCGATCGCCATGAAGCTGGCCCGTGACACGAAGTCCAGATACCGACACGACGAGTTCTCCAGAAAAACCTTCGTCATTACGTGTGGCCTGACCGCGAATGTCGGATGCTGAAAATTCAAGATCATGCGCCAGCCGGGCAAGTATTCCCGCCGCTCGCGTCCGAATGGTGAGTTTCGAGTTCGCCGCATCAATGGTCAACGTCACGGGTTCCATGGTTCAACTCCGTAGGCTACGTCGGCTCCGTCGACATTTCGCACATATTTGGAAATATCGGTCAATCGCGCGATCTCATCGTCGACAGCGAGACAAGCAAGATCAACATGACGAAAAGCGCCAGACAACTCTGCGGCTGCGAGAAATGCGTCGGACCAATGTCACCCAAAAATCCACGCGCGTGAGAGCGCGGGAAAAACGCCGCAATCGCGCCTGTGCCGCTACCCAAGAGAAAGTCGAGAACGAGGGGAATCCAACGACCTCGACCTCGATCGAAAAACGTCGAACCCACGGCAAACCAGGAAGCATACGCAGCTGCCACCAAGCCTCCGATCCAGCCGCTCGTGAAGAGTTCGGTCATTAGCGGTCGCGCGGATGGCCCATGGGCGGAAAGAACCGCGGCCATCGAGAGAAACACGCCGCCCAACATCGATGCGGCAACGATGGAGAGGACGATTCCCAATGCAACATCGCGACGTGCCGCGCCAAACCTGGCGACGGACCATGCCGCTTCCCGCAAGCCGCGGCGATGACACGCAGCCGTCGCGATGGCGAAGCCATACAGCGGAATGACGAGCCGAAATGTCGACGAAAGGGAACGATCCACCGCTCCCCATGTCGTGAGGTGACGCTCGATGATGCCGCCCGAAATCACGAGCGCGAGGGACAATGTGACGAGCAACAACGTCGCTCGTGATTGTAGCCGCCGTGTGGCCGTGACGAACCCAAGACGTACGCCCGTGGTCACGGGAATGCCTTCGATAGGTGTCGAAGCTGCGGCAACTGCGTTCATCGCCCACCTCCAGGTGAAGGGACGTTCGAAGCAGGATGACGCTGATGCGTTATGGTTCGACGTAAAGCTTCCGCAGCTTCCGCCGCAGCACGAACACGCGTGAAGCTCGGAGACGCAGGCGTGATGGCTTCAATGACCGCGCCTACTTCAGTCGCGGCATCGGCAAGAGCCAACGCACAAACATCAATGTCGGTCCCGGACAAACGGAGTTCGCATGCTTGCGACACGGTTGGATGATCACTCCAAGTGACGGACGAAATGTCGGGATGTGCGGCAAGCACTCTCGCGAGAAGACGAATCGGAGCGAGGCCTTCGGTCTGTTCCATAGGACGAACCCACGCAACGAGCAGCGGGGAAACACTGCCTGGCAAGAGGCCATTCGCTACTGTTTCAGAGGCAACGGCACCACGGTGAAGAACAAAAATGTCATCCGCAAGGGTACGAGCATCCGCGGGTGACGAGGTCGTGATGACGACACATGCCCCCGACGTTGCGAGCAGGCGAATACGTTCACGCACGATGCCGAGCAGGTTGATCGCGACATCCGCGAGCGGTTCGTGCAACACGACAAGCACCGGAGACGGGGTGGACAAGGCGATCGCCAATTCGACGGCACGCGTTTCAGCGAACGACAACGACCGCGGATCACGCCCGGCAAGGTACTCGAGGCCCAGTGGTTCCAGGACCTCGAGAGGCCGAGCCTGGGTTTGACCACGAGCTTGCAAGGCACTGCCGACAACTTCGGTGACGGTACGTGCGGCAGGCAGAACGGGTTCTGGAGAAAGTACACCCATACGTGCTCGCAGCGTTCCGGATCGTTCGGGCGAGATCCCGGCAACGAGTGCTCGACCACGCGACGGCGCACGCGCGCCGGTGAGAACATCGACCAGGGCAAACGTTCCATCTTCGGGCGCCCCGACGAACGCAAACACGCCAGTTCCAAGAGACAAACTGATTCCGTTCAGCGTTCCTCGCGATCGGCGGCGAGGTCCGGCCATGTCGCGCGCGGTGACGGATTGGAGAACAACGATGACTGGCAAAGGCGCTGCTTCCAGCACGTGCACTGCGGGCACTTGCGCTGCGAGCACGTGCGCTGCGGGCACCGTCACCACGCTTGTCTCGATGGGTTTCGTTTCCGAAACGTTTGTCTCGGACTGGTTTGTCTCGTTGCTCTCGCTCATGCACCGACCCCGTATTTTCCGACGTCGAGGATCAACGACAAGGCGGCATCGAGCGCGCCCGGAATCGAGTAGATGCCGCGTCCGAAAAGGCCGGCGACGATCCACGGCAGAAGCACGATTGCGGACACCGTGAGCTTTCCTCGTCGTCCACCGATACGAGCGGAAAAAGCAGCGACGGAACCAAGCACGACGCCAACGATGCCCGCGAAAACGAGCAGTCCAAGCATCATTCCGATGCGGCGCAGAGCCATGCCGCCACTCGACGCAAGCGCTGCGATCGCAACAGCGAGGGTCATGAGCGGCAGCGCTGTCGTGCGCGCGATTTGCATCATGGCGGCATACGTGCGGACGAGTTCGAGGTGCGCGACGTGAAAACCACGCATCGCGGCCAGAGCTTCGACGCCACCTTCGCGATCCGCTGTGCGGCGATCCGTTGCGGCGGCAAGGGTGGTCGGTGCCGCGGCAACACACGCGATGGATGCTGCACCCACGTCAATGAGGCCATCGAGCGGTGCAACTGGACCATCGGTTGCACGCACGATCACGGCGAACACGACGAGGGATAGAGCGAGCGACATGCCACTCACAAAGCCGATGCGAGACAGAATCGACTGCGCAAGGCGAGAACGCGACAGCGCCACGGCAACGAACCAGCGTTGCCTTTGTCGAGCGCGTCGAACGCTCGCTGGATCGCTAGGTACCGAGGCTTTCGTAGAGCTTTCCGACATCGTTTTTGCAGACACGCTTTGGAGTGAGGGAGGCGGGTAACGGAGGCGAGTGACGGAAACGAGCACGCATGGATCATGCCGCTCGTGCCGATGGGCAACACTTCCGAACGAGCGGTAGCAAGGATACCCTTCTACACACGACCGTGCTTAACCTCAAAATTCGCCGCCATCGCTTACGTGGAGTCTTGTGTCTCGTGCTCTCGGGAGGGTCGCTAACGCTCGGCTGCGCCCCCGATTCGAGCATCGGTAAAACCACCACGTCGTCCGCTTCGAGCGGGACGGGCGGTATGGGAGGGGGCGACGCGAGTTCGTCGAGTGCTTCAGGTTCGACAAACGTTTCCAGTTCGTCGTCTGGCTCGGTAGGAAGCGGCGGAGCGGGTGGGAACGGTGGGAACGGTGGTGCGAGCTCGGGAGGTGCAGGTGGATCGGGCGGCAGTGCTCCCGTGAGCAACTGTCCTCCAGACGAAGACTTCGATGGGATCTCGGACACGGTCGAAGGTCGCGCGACGAATGTCGACACCGACGGAGACGGCACACCCGATTACCTCGATGCCGACAGCGACAATGATTCGATTCCGGATAGTCTGGAAGGACAAACTAAGTTTGTCGGATGTACGACGCCACAGAATTCAGACACCGATGCGATTCCTGATTTCCGCGACACGGACAGCGATGGAAACGGTCTGCCGGATCTTCTCGAGGTGTACCCCGACGGCAAGCCGTACGACGCGCAGAAACCCGCGCCAAACCCTGCGGATACCGCCGGCGATGCCATTCCGGACTCCGCGGACCCCGACACCGACAACGACTCGCTGGTCGACACGGTGGAGCTGAATGCAGGGCAGGCGGTCGATACC
>JANORL010001349.1:0-2340 GCA_031415295.1 Polyangiaceae bacterium
TGGCGTCGCTGTTTTATTATATGGGCATGTTGACGTTTGCCGACGATGCGCTCGACACGGAAGAATCGAAGCTGGTGATTCCAAACCGCGTGATGCGCGAACTCCAATGGGAATACATGTCGTTCGCCTTGATGGACCATGACGACATTCGCCTCGATATGGGGGCTTTGCAAAAAGCCGTGACCACGATGTCGCAAAAAGGTGACATTCAGCCGCTGATCGATGTGTTCCAAAAGGACGTCGTCAAACGGATGGGTTTACGCGAAACGATGACGTTTACCGAGCAAGCCATGAAGCTGATGCTTTTTGGGTATTTGTCGCAATGCGGCGCGTTTTACTTGATGACGGAAATAGAGTCCGCCCAAGGGTATTGCGATTTGTTGCTCGGCGTGCGAGGTCCCGGTTCGGCCGCGAAGTACGCGTGGATCATCGAAGCCAAATACGTCGAATCGAACGCCACAAAAGCGGCGATTGGCAAAATGGTCGAACAGGGCTACAAACAAATCGACAAATATGCTGCCGACAAGGATTTCGTTGCAATGCTGACGCTGGGTCGAGAATTAAAAGGCGGCGTATTGGTGTTCGTCGGGATAAAAGACGTGTTGTTCAAGCCATGGCCAAGGCCGACAAAGGCAAAGGTCGAAGAACCCGTGGCAAAGAAAAAACGGCAGCGTTAAAACCTACCCACCCACCCCCGCCGCCAGCTCCAACGTCCGTACGCGCATCGATACCATCCTCGGCGATGCCCCGAATTTGCTCGGGCGCCATATAACAAGGCGCGCCGAGCATCGCGTGTGCCCGGAAGAGCGACGCTGCGTCGGGCAGGCGGAAATTTCCGAAGTCGAGCACCTTGACTTGATCGATGCGCCCACCAATGAGAAATAAATTGCTGGGTTTGATATTGCGGTGCACGAGGCCGCGCTCATGCATTTCGGCGAGCGCGTCGGCGACCTGCGCAGCCAGCGTCAATGTTTCGTCGACGCTGAGTGGGCCACGTTCGAGACGAGCTGCCACGTCTTCGCCGTCCTGCCAGTCCATCGCCAAATAGGGCGCGCCCGCATCCGTGACGCCGTCTTTGACGTGTTGCACGATTCCGGATTGGCGAAGCTCCGAGATGTGAAATGGGCCGGCAGGCGTTGACCCGACGGTGTCGACCGTCAATAGGAGGGACGCTTTCGCGGAGAGCCTTTCGAGTTTCGGGGCAATGACCAGCCGTTCGGCATCTCCCAGTGGAACGAGCATTTCTTCGGAGAGCGCGAAGCTTTCGTCGGTAAGTGGTCGAATCACCTCGAGCATCGCCTCGGCACTCTGGAAACGAGCCTTCGGATCGATCCGGAGCGCGCCTTCGACGAGCGCTGCGACGTCCGGTGCAATCCACGGTGCGAGATCTTGCACGGGCGTCGGGGCTCGCGAGCAAATCGCCATTGCTAGATCCAACAGATCCCGCGAGGACTCGTGCAGTTCATGTCCCGTCAACGCGCGATAAAGCACCCCGCCGAGCGACCAAAGATCGGTACGAGAATCGATGTTTTTGCTCGCGCGCACCTGCTCTGGAGACATGTATCGCGGCGATCCGAGCACGCCTCCTGTCTTCGTCAACCCCGTCGTCTCCACACCGAGCGGTCGATCCCCTTTGATCTTGGCAATGCCGAAATCGAGGATCTTGACGACGATCTCCTGTCCCTTGCCCCTAACGAGAAAGATGTTCGCGGGCTTGATGTCCCGGTGCGTGATAAACGCCTCATGCGCTTTTTGCAAACCCAGACAAACCTGAGCGGCGATTCGCAGCGCTGCGACGGGTGACAAGGGGCTGATGCGATTCAGAAGCTGATGGAGATCTTCCCCGACGAGGTACTCCATGACCATGTACGGCGCGCCTGTCGCCGGGTTTGTCCCCGCGTCGAAGAGTTTCGCGACGTGCGGGCTGGCGATGGCTCGGGCTGCTTTCACTTCGCGTTGAAAACGGCCGACGAGCGATGAGCCCTTTTCCAGCATGTCGCTCCGAATGAGCTTGACGGCAACGCGCTGGCCTGTTTTGACATGTTCTGCCTCGTACACCGCGCCCATGCCGCCCTGGCCGAGAAGGCGGACAAGCCGGTACTTGTTGTCGAGGTTCTCGCCGATCAAAGTGCGATCACGTTACACGAAAAACAGACACGGGGGCAAAATGTTGGGGTAGAACGTATGCACGGGGACTGCAAGGTGCTCGCAACACGTTAAAGAGCACATCCGGGGCCTACGCTGACGTTAGCGAAAGCGTGGCTAACGTCAGCCCGGCGCAATTAACGCTGCAGCGATTGGGGAAATCGTTCGATAGCGGGAAAAGCCGTCAAATTCGTT
>JANORL010001350.1:0-2669 GCA_031415295.1 Polyangiaceae bacterium
CCGCGACGACGACTACGGGCGAACTCACGAGTGAACGTTGTGCCGCGCTGGCCTGCTCGCGCTGAAACTTCAGATGCTCGGCCGCCTTGCGGACGAGATCTTCCGACACGGGCATATCACGTAATGCATTACGCATGCACGCGCCAAAATCAGGAGCCGTCGCCGGCAAGTCGTTGATCGTAACGTTCTCCTTGTCACCGTCCACGTTCACGAGAACGTTCGACTTCAATACGTGATAACCAGCGTCCAACTGCCGTCCATATTCGGCCACACAATCCTTCGCGTGTTCCACCGTGATATCCGGGAGATTTGGGCGGTCAATTCCTCCATTTTGCGATGCTCGTACCGGCCCAAGGCGACTCCCGCATCCAAGCGACATGATTCCAAGCGTCGTACAGCCGAGACCCCCCATAACGCCTATCATTCGCAAAGTTTTTCTCATCGTCGTTCTCCCCTCGTTTCGTTTTAGTCCACGTTGATTGGCAAAGTCAAGTTTTCTGCAAAGTTTGTATCTTGCTCATTCACGCATGCAAAAGGCCGTCGAATACGTCATTGACCACCGAATCCGACAAGCCATCGCCATTAAAGTCACCCAAAAGAACCCGGCGATAATAGGACGAAACATCTAGTTTCGTATCGCGGGTTTCCCACGTCCCGTCACTGTTGCGCGAAAATGCGTAAAATGTCTTCGCTCGTTCCTTCGGCACGCCGCCTTGTTTGAGCATGCCCGGTAAAACAAGATCCACCGTGCCGTTCTTGTCCCAATCGATCGTATGCACTTTCGCACTGCATGGGTAACCGTCGAGCGCTTCAATGGTCGTGCCTGTCGATTCGAATCCATCGGGTTTCCACAAATGCAATATCCACGTCGATAACCCTGGCACAAGGCCATGGTCGTCACATTGAATCAACGACGGCACACCATCCGGTGTAACTGCCGCAAGGTGCACGGATGCAAATGGACTGCGTAATCCTTTCGGAGTCGGACCAAGGGGAAACGGCCGCGCCAAACCCGTATCGTGTTCCTCGAACGTCTCATCAGCTTTCGGCAACAAGATCACGTGGTTGTTGCGATTGCCGTATACGTCATGCAGCAAAAGACTCGTTTTGCCGTTGTTACGAAATGGAATGGCTGTCGCTAGTTCCGGTTGCAGCAACGTCGGATCGCTCGGCCCTTCCGGATCCTGCTGGACAGACCATTCTTGCAAGAAAACGACCTTCGGCGTGGCAAATCCGTTGCCCGTATTCCGCGCCAAACGCCACTCCGTAATCGGATTTGTCGCTGTCGATTGGGCAACGGTATCCGCGACAAGATAATCCGGCAAACCATCGCCACTGAAATCGTCAAAGATTGGACTGGCTTTGTCCGACAGCGGCTTATCTATGTTTGTCGTAAAAGCGTCGAAACCCGTTTTCGGTTGCGCATACATCAAACGCAGTGGCGCCGTGCACGTATTATCCCCCGCGCATTGCTGCACCGATTGTAAGAGCGTTCGTCCGGTCGTTTTGCTCGGCGCCATTTCCAATGGATACCGATATGCGAGTTTTTGCGCTGGCCCAAAGCTTTGGACTTCTTGCAATTCGAGCGACGATTGCCACGGAATGCCCGCCGAATACCCGGTACGCGGCTGCTCATTCTGACGCCGCACCATTTTCACGGTGCGCGTAGACACATCATTGCCATATCGGATTTCATCAAGGGCAAACTCGACCGTCACGTCATTTGCATTCGCAAAACAATATCCATAACTTGTTTCCACTTGCCCGCGAGGATTGACAACTTCAGCAGCAAGCCAGGCTCTTGGAATGCCGCTGGAACCTCGAGGGCGCGTCGCGGCTGAGGTACCAAAACGGAGTTTTGAGCCATTGGGCAAAAACGCTTCGAAAAATGATTCCGTTTCCTTTGCAAAGCTGCCGACAACTCGGATTTGTTTATCCGGCCAGGTTGCATAATGAATCGTATCGCCCAGATCGGCGGTCACGACCAAGCGGTTACCAAAGGCGCAGAACGCATCCAGTTTGTCGAAGTGAACCGCGCGGTTTTCTCCGTCCATGACCGTCGTGCGAGGGCAGCGCGTGACTGCATCGACGCCTTTTATTGAAACGCCGACGCCTGCGCCGTAATCCTCGATGTTTGAACTGTCGAGCGTCAACGAGATCGCCGGTGCCCCATGGCCTTCGGCGACGTCCAATGCAATCTCGAGCGCTGTGCCACCCGATTCCAGGAACGACAACGACGCTAGCAAGGCACCCGGAACGATTGTCGTGACGCCTGTTGCCCTTACGGCGGACACCGTTTCATCTTGAACAATGCACGGAATGCTCGTGCTGACCAGCGCTTTTGCGGGCGGATCACATGAACATCCCGGCGCAAGGATGCACGTGACAAACAGGTAGAATGGGACCAACGTTTGCCAAAACCGTCGAATCGCTTTGCGCATGGCGGTTCTCCTCCAAAGGACGTTATCGGATGGCGTCGCAGACATCAACGCTCCACCTTTTACCGCACCTTTTACCACCTTTTACGGAGCACCTTTTCTGCACCGCAGCCAACGACATTCCCCGGCGCTCACTGCCCTCTCCGCAGCCTGCGCCTCGCTATCCATCCCTCCCGACTCGAGTTTCCCAAAATGAGACTTCCCATCGCTGTAGCGTGAACCACCTCCGCT
>JANORL010001351.1:0-5493 GCA_031415295.1 Polyangiaceae bacterium
GGGTGCGGCGACCCCCGGCGGGCACCCCCCCCGTCGGGCCTTTGGCGCTATGTTGGTTTGGGGGTTTGGGGGGTTGGGGGGTGAGGCGCGAATTGTCGGCAAATCCTGATAACCCCTCTCAACGCGTCACCACGACCCGCCCCAAATCTACCGCCGATTTCATTAACATCCGCCGCGGTATTCGTTCCCCGGCGAACCATAACATTCCGGCTTCGACGATCGCTCGTGAATTCGTCACGTACCGCTCCATGAGCGGTCTTGCCGCGCCATACACATGCTGCGCCGCTCGCGAACGCACAGCCAAATCCAATCCAAGCCGCGTGGAACGCAGCCGTTCTTTCCACGAGCCAAACGACACATCATTCCGCGCCAAACTATCGACGATGTACGGCCCCGCTACCGAACCATACAGAATCGCCTGGGCAATACCTTCGCCCAATACCGGATCGATTCCTGCGGCTTCCCCGACGAGTAATACCCGCGGACGCGAAAGCGCTTCGGAAAAAGATATGCCACGTTCGGCAAATCGACGCACGGTATGACTCGATGAAACGACGCCCAAAGCTTCATTTCGACGTTGTAACTTGTCTGCGACACCCGCTTCGTTTTCAAATCGTTCCGGAATGCCTTCCCCACGTAATTCGTACAGGCCACGACAAACCAACACTTCGCCCCGTACGATTGTTGGGAAATCCCACGCGTACCCCGCTAAACCGTGGTCTTCCAAATCAAAATGCAAGACGTCGCGTGCACCGTCACTTTTTGAAAAACCCGTATCGACTTCCATCGCTTGCGCCATAAACACGCCACGAGGAAAACCCGTCGCACGACGCACGATGCTGCCCACGCCATCCGCACCGACCACCACCCGCGCGCGAATGTCACCCATGGAAGTGGAAAGACGCACCGATTCAGAATCGACGACGATGTTTTCTACTTTGACGCCTTGACGAATTTGGATACCGCGCTCCTGCACTTGCGTAGCCAAAGCGTGATCGAATTCGATACGCCGAACGACGCGTCCAATGACCGGACCATCACGACGTACAGCCAGCGTTTTCCCATGGGCGCGTACGGACAAACCACGAATGGGAACGTGCGGAACGTCGACGCGCACCCCAATGGAAACGAGCACGCGATCCGCGCGAGCTCCCACGGCTCCCGCGCATATTTTGTCGCGCGGATAGATGCCCCGTTCCAAAACAAGAATACGCTCGCGTAAATACGGAGCGACGTGCGTCAAGAAGAGCGCCGTCGATAACCCCGCAGGCCCTCCGCCGACAATCACCACGTCGACGTCGAACGCTAACTTAGACATACATCGCCCTCGAGTCTCTCATCCGACGGGGTTTGGGGCGGCAGCCCCCCAAACCCCCGGAGAGGCGATCTGTCAACAATTCTCTCATCCGGCGGGGTTTGGGGCGGCAGCCCCATCGTAGACTGGGTAGAGGGAAAATGTCGAAAGCGCGCAGCGCTTGTCGACATTTTTCCTGACTAAGGTTGAGCGCGAAGCGCTCAACCTGTCGACAAATCCATCAGGTCGGAACCTCGTCGCCTTCTTTTGGCGCACCCGCGCGAATCATTGTGCCGACGCCGCGCGACGTAAACAATTCTGCGACGACGTTATGTGGAATGCGACCATCGATGATATGCACCGTTTCCACGCCACCTTCGAGCGCCCGCAAAATGGCCGCGGCTTTCGGAAGCATGCCGCCCGTCACGGTACCGTCTTTCATGCGCGTTTCGAGTTCCTCGGCGCTCAATTCCGAAATGAGCAGGCCATTCGACAGAATCCCCGCAACATCCGTCAAGAAGATGAGCTTTCGTGCACCGCAAGCAATGGCAATCTCAGCCGCGACCGTATCGGCATTGATGTTGTACGTCACTCCATCCTTGCCCATACCAATGGGCGAGATCACCGGGATGTAGCCTTTGCTCAGAAGTAACTCGATGACATCGATATCGATATTCGTCACTTCTCCGACGTAACCAAAATCTTTGCCCGATGGCGCATGCCACTTACGCGCTTCGATCAAACCGCCATCTTTGCCGGACAAACCCACGGCTTTTCCGCCCGCGCGCGCCAACGACGCGACGACTTCTTTGTTGATTTGTCCCGTCAATACCATTTCGACGACTTTGAGACTCGCCGCATCCGTGACGCGTAATCCGTCGACGAATTCGCTCGTTTGCCCCATTTGTTCGAGCGTTCGCGAAATTTCAGGACCTCCACCATGCACGATGATCGGCGACAAACCTACGGCTTGAAGCAGGCGAACATCTTCGGCAAACCGATCCTTGAGGTCGGGTCGCACCATCGCGGCACCGCCATACTTGATGACCGCACGACGGCCCGCAAATCGCTCGATGTAGCGTAACGCTTGGACCAGCGTATCCGCTTTCATTTCGGGCGTTTTGTTGTCCAAACGTGCGTCACGACGAACGGGGCCATCCGGCGAATCCACGAGCACCGCGGCATAATCGGCATTGATGCGCACGTAGTCGTAGGACAAATCGCATCCCCACGCCGTCGCATGCCCAATACCGGTCCCTACGGTGACGTCGACGAAGACTTCTTCCCCACGCAAAAGCGCTCGCAATGCATCGGCATCGAAAGCGCGAGGTTTTCCATTTTCGAATACGGGCACATGCTGGAGACTCACCGACGTTACTGCCGGATCGAAGCGCAGGTGTTGTTCGGACGCTCGCGCCCCAATAGCCGCCAAAATGCGCCCCCAATTCGGGTCCGTCCCGAAAAACGCCGCTTTGCTCAGATTCGATTCCGTGACCGCTCGAGCCAAGGCCCGCGCTGTGGCCATATCCTCCGCGCCCCGCACCGTAACCGTCACCAAATGTTGCGCGCCTTCTCCGTCACCCGCAATCGCTCGTGCAAGCTCTTTGCAGACGTCCAACAGCGCCGCGGCAAAATGCACCGCGTCCGGCGTTGCACGATCCGTAATGAGATCATTTTCCGCCATTCCATTGGCCAGAATGAGCGCCTGATCGTTCGTCGATGTGTCGCGATCGACACTCACCATA
Source organism: Polyangiaceae bacterium (assembly GCA_031415295.1). Taxonomy (GTDB): domain Bacteria; phylum Myxococcota_A; class Polyangia; order Polyangiales; family Polyangiaceae; genus Polyangium. The sequence continues at coordinate 3,040 of JANORL010001351.1, forward strand.
TTGAACGTTTCTTCAACGGCGGCGCGTAACATCGCATCGAGCACGCTCACTTCAATGGCAGCGTCCGTCACAATGAACGCGAGCATCGTCGCCATGTTGGGATGAATCATCCCCGATCCTTTGGCGATTGCCGCAATACGCACGCGGTCCCCACCCAAGAAGATTTCCCGCGACGCCATTTTCGTCGTGGTGTCCGTCGTCAGAATTGCTTCCGCTGCCGTCGTCGGATCGGTTCCGAGTCGTCCGAGCAACATGGGCAACGCGTTTTCAACTTTGGCCGCTGGAAGCGGAATACCAATCACACCTGTGGAACACGTGAGCACCGCATCGCTTGGCACGCCAAACGCATTCGCCACGGCCATCGCCATCCGCTCGTTTGCAAGTACGCCTTCTGCACCCGCCAAACAATTCGCATTGCCACTGTTGGCGACAATGACTCGCGCGTCCGTACGTGGAAGCCTTGCAGCATTCCAATCAACGCACGCCGCACGTGACTTCGACCGCGTAAAACACCCCGCTGCGTTCGCTGGTACTTCGGAAAGCACGAGCGCAAGGTCGGGCCTTTTGACTTTGATACCAGCCGAGCCACCGGCGAAGGTAAAACCATTGGGTATTTTCACGGGTTGCCTCTAGAAAAACCTGTCGAAACGCCAACCATCGCGCAAAGGTTCTGCATCGCCTGCGATGCGGCCCCTTTGAGCAAATTATCGAGAGCCGATACGACCACCACAGACGATCGCTCTGGAAGCACGCGCACCCCCACACTCGCCAGCGGCGTATACGCGATGCGCGCCAACGTTACATTACCCGGCGAAGTCACCTCGACGAGACTCTCCGGACCATCATAAGCTTCGCGAAACATCGCTTCCACATCCGCCTGTGATACGTCGCGACAAACACGCGCATATGCCGTGACGATGAGTCCCCTTTTGACAGGAAGCAGATGCGGGACAAACGTCACCGTTACGGGCGCTTTGGCCACTCGACCCAATGCTTGCTCGATTTCCGGCGTATGTTGATGATCCCCAATGCGATAAGGCGAAACGTTTTCATCCACTTCCATGAACGAATACCGTTCTTCGACTTTTCGCCCCGCGCCGGAAACACCACTTTTGCCATCCAAAAAAATGCCTTCGCGATCAATGATTCCCGCCCGGACGAGCGGCGCGAGCGCGACGATGGCCGCGGTAGCATAACACCCAGGATTCGCTACGATTCGCGCTTTCGTAATGCCTTCTGTATCGATCGACGCTTCCGACGCTTCGCGAATTTCGGGCAAACCATAAAATGCTTCGGCCACGATGTCCGGCGCCGTATGATCAAATTGGTACCAACGCGGATACGCATCGAGGTTCGCTAGGCGAAACGCCCCTGACAAATCAATGACCCGCGCACCTGCACGAAGCAGGTCGGGCGCGAGCTTCATGGATGCTTCGGCAGGCGTCGCCAAGGCGACGAGAACACTTTGAGCTGCAAGCTTTGGGGCTGCCTCCATCGACGACACTCGCAAACGCGCGGATGGGCCTGCTAGACGCAAACAGTCACCGAGCAACTTGCCGCGCCACGAATCGGCAGCAATACCCACGAGTTCGAACGCTGGATGCGCTGCGACGAGACGCGCAAGTTCGCTGCCAGCGAAACCGCTCACGCCTAAAATCGAAACAGCTACGGGTTTGGTCGACACGCGGGCGCATTCCTAGTGCCGAGCGAGCCGGGAGTCAAACGGTTGTACACGTACGTGTTGAAAATCCCAAGCAACTCGTACCTGCGCTCGTCGATTATGACATGCTGGCTGCGCGGCAATGGGTTGCGGACAGCATTCGTCAGCAGATTGATTGGACGTCGATGCCCGAGCCTTTAGGGCTGGACGCCGTTGCGCTGGGAAATCGCTGCTGGAGTGACGGAATTGCTTGCGGCACGTGTGGGACAAACTCCACCACTATGGACGACTTCCGTGCACGCATTGATAACGCCCGTTTATTTGGTCAAAGCTGCTCGGGCGAATCCACGGCGTTTTGATTCACGTGGATCTCATCGAGGGGAAGTGTTGGATCCAGCACGACGGGACGGAGCGAGGCATTGCCGAAGATCTCGTGGCAGCGGGTGTGCCGAAGGCGGATCGTTTTGGCTTTCCGACCTCCCCAAACATGCAAATATACAGAATACGCCGCGGCTTGAATCGGAATGCGATTTCCCCGTCGCGCCGACGAACCCATTGCCTTCCCATCCCCAAACCCAGGGCTTTGGATGAGAAGCAGCAGTCTGGACATTGCATTATTGAGGCGCTCAGTGCGGCATACGTGCGCGCCATCGGGACCGTAATCGATACGTCCAAAAGCCGAAAAATGGCTTGCGTGTAATACGTGCGCCGTGAGCTCGACAGATGCGCTCGATATCGGCAATCTCAGCCGTAGAACGAAGTTCGATAGTGAGCAATACTTTGCCTTGTTTTAC
>JANORL010001352.1:0-11776 GCA_031415295.1 Polyangiaceae bacterium
CAACCATCGACCTTCGGTGACGATTGCGATTTCCATGTGCTCACCGTCATTTGGTCTGGCAAGACAAACGGAACGGGAGCAACCTTGTTGTACGCGCGTCCGACAAGAACGGGTTGGTCCGGGTCGCCTTCGAGGAATCCAATGAGGACTTCCTGTCCGACGCGTGGCAGGACGATCATACCAAATGCGCCCCCCGCCCAGCCCTGGTTTACTCGCACGAAACACGACGACTTTTCATCGTATTGACCATCGCGGTCCCAATGAAACTGCACGCGCACGCGCCCATACTCGTCGGTGTGAATCTCTTCGCCTTTCACGCCGACGACAATGGCACTTTCTACGCCTTCGATAACGGGTTTGGGCGTATTCTTGACGGGACGAAAGCGAGTCTTGGCCTTTTCTTCGACAAACGCTGCCGAACCCGACAAATTCCATTCTCCGTCGTGGGTTCCTTCAATCTGCACGTCCGTGCACAAGAACCGAACCGCGCCCCCCGTAATGTCCGAACGAGGATGGTCTTTCACTTGAAACAAGATGCCCGGCCCCAGATCGTACGCATTCGAATCGAAACTCAGTCGCCGTTTGTCTCGGCGCGTAGCCGCAAGGTCAATCTGCGCGACCAATTCTCCCTCGATTTCGGTCGGCACGCGCGGTTTGCCTCGGCGATCCTTGACGAGCGCAGCGGGATCGTATTTGTACAGCTCGTAAAAGTCTTCCGGCTTTTTTGCCTTTTCCGTATCACCAATCAATTGAAAATCTGGACGAACGTGGTCGTAGTCGCGGAACGTTGATGCACCAGGGCGAATTCGATGCGCAATCTTTACATTGCGTACGAATTCTTGGCGAGCATCCTGGTTTGGCGCGTACACGAACGGAAGTGTTGGACGATCCTCACCTGATTCCGGCTTGTCCAGGAGGATCATTTCGGTCGTATAGTCGGTCCCCACAGCGACTTGTTTGAAGTAATACGAAATGCCTTCTTCTTCGCACAGGCGATTGACAAAATCGAAATCGCTTTCTTCGTATTGAACTCGATATTCGTGTTCCTGATGCACGTCCACCGCCTGCAGCTTGTGCACGATGGAGTATTCCTGCAAAATTTTCTGGATGATTTGCGGAATCGTGAGGTGCTGAAAAATGCGATTTCGTTTACGCAGCCGCAACAAATACATTTGCGGCGCAATACGAACGAAATACGTGGACAAACCCGTAGGTTCGGCTTGCACCATCTGAAAGTGCGTCGTAATGCCCGACCAGGCTCGGGGCGTGGCAAGCGGGCCCCCCATCATGATGAATGCCGCAGGCAATCCGACAAATGATTCGATGTCCAAACCCACTAAGCGCGATCGCGCTAAAATGGAGACATCAAAAAGTCCGGATATCGGCTCACGTACCGCAAAATGCCGGACGGAAAGCGAATCCTCTTTGTTTTCGAAGGCAAGTTCGAGTAGCGACATGGTCCGTCCTCGTCAGATTCGGTCAATAGCTGTCGTCAGGATCGCCTTGCTTGACGGGTTTGGCCGGCGGGAATGCTCGACCATGTGCCACGTCGGCAACGCGTGCGAACCAGCGCATCGTCCACGTTGCCCCCAAATTCCGCAATTGCTCCATTCCCTTTTCGAGATCCGCGGGAGTGGTTTTTCCCAGCGGAAAGTCTTTTTCTAGGAAATAGATGCGTTTGTCTTCATCGAGGCGAAAATACCCGCCGCCTTGATCGAAGAGGCCTCCCACGGCGGGGTCATTTAATGCGCGAGCCACCGTGCGATAGGCGTCTTGGTAGTCCGGAGGATCGCCGAGCATCCACGCTTTGGCCACGAAAACGCGCCCGATGAGCGCATTTTTGTCGGCGTCGTGGCGAAATCCAAAATCGCCGAAGGCTACATTTCCGGAGGCATCGAGCTCAGCGTCGTAAATGCTCTGTTTACGAGCGTAACTCTGCATGAGAGTTTGCGCTTGTTCTTGTTCCGGTGATTTCGTCGAACTGTTCATGGCGTTGGTTTCCGGATTACGCAATTACTTTTTTCCGCAGGAGCACGTGTCCGCTCCACCCTTGTTCTGCTGATTGTACATCTTTAAGTAGAGCGTATCGTCGATGTCATGGTATTTGGTCGGGCTCGCGAAAAAGTGTTTGTCGAGTTTGTCCGTTGCGAATGGACCACGAGGTTCACCAGAAAAAGTAATGACGTTTCCACCGCCGGCTTCCGCTTTCGACGCGCGATCACCAAGGCCCAAGTTCATCGGGGTGAAATCGTTGACATGAACGTAATGGTTATATTTGGGCCCTTGTACCCAAACCGGCGCAGCAGAACCAAAACTCGTTACTTTCGTTCCAGCCAAGCTATTCGGCGTTCCCGGCGGTCCCGCCTTTAATCTATTATTGGCGTCATAGAGCGCCAAACTCGTAACGGCTCCACCTTGGCTGTGCGCCATGATTTCCGGTGGCCTTCCAGCCCTCGTTTCTTGCACAATGAGATCGCTCAGCGTGTCGACTGCGGGGTTTCTCCCGTCATGGGCGAGATTACGTCGCCCGCCCGCCGCCTGATCGACCAACGAACGATCCATACCCGTTTGCAACGCATCCAGGCCTGGTCCTTCGGTCGCGTTGTAAATCCCAATGACGGTGGCGCACGTCATGTCCCCAATTTGTTTCAGGGTATCGCAATGCGTTTTTTTATCGGTCTTGATACCATTGACGTAAAAAATCACCCGCGGAGGGTTTTTCGGCGGGCATTTCTTGCAGCACGCCTTTGTCTCCGCAGATGTCGACCGAGATGGTTCGTTTGGGTAGTCCGCCCAATTTTTTGCCGGATTGTATCCAGCCTCTTTGGCGGCCTTGATGTCGCCCGGCGTAATGGCTTGTCCCTTTTGTGTAAGCGGACCGCATTTGCCGTCTTTGTACCCCACCAATGCTCCGTCGTGATCGACGTCTTTGCCAGTGCAATTAATGCAGGGTTGCTCCGGTGGTTTGTCGGTAAATACACTTCTTGCTTTGTCGTAGACGCTTTTGACGACCTTGCCCGCGTCATGGACGTTTTGTGCGTCGGTCCCAAGACCAGTGTAAATGCCGTCAGCCGCACCGCGTACTGCACGACGTGTGCCTTCTTTGGCCATGTCGGCCGTCCATTGCGCACCTTGAACGGCTTTTTCGCCAACGTAGGTCGCGCCTTGAACGGCTTTTTCGCCAACGTAGGTCGCGCCTTGAACGGCTTTTTCGCCAACGTAGGTCGCGCCTTGAACCGTTTTTTCGCCAACGTAGGTCGCGCCGTCGACCACCTTTCCGCCAACATATGTCGCGCCGTCCGCCACCTTTCCGCCAACATAGGACGCGCCGTCCATGGCCTTTCCGCCAACATAGGACGCGCCATTGGCTACCGACGTCGCTGCTGACTTCGCAGTGTCGGTGGCGGAGTTCCAAATATCCGAAAAGAATCCTCCAGAAGGCATGGCTCAAGACTCCGAAAGGGTGCGGAAAAGTTTTTCGGTGAACTGACTAAGCCAGCTCGCCTTGTCACCAGGCGACATGAGCGGCGAAACGAGCGTTTCTCGTACCGGCGGGAATTGCTCATCGAACGTCGGGCCCAAAAGCCACGCTGTCACCACGTACGTCACGAGTTGGATCTCCGACGTGAAACCATAAACTCGCGCGCGTTCGAGCTGCTCTGCAACTGCCGACTTAACCTGTGATCGAGGCTCGCGCCGCGCATCCGCGAACTCGCCCTGCAAGAACAACGTCGTGCGATCGACGAAGCGTTCTTCAGACGCTTGGGCAAACGCGCGCATCTGCGGCGGACGAAGCTTGAGCAAGACATCGTTGCGCCGACGCATCGGACCTTCGACCCGGCGCTTCCAAAAAAGCGCACCAAGACCATCTTCGGTTGGAACTCCAAACTCGGAGATCGGACCGTAAAAATCATCCAGTTCGAGCGCCGTGCAGCAGTCGAGCCATGTAACGAGTACGCGGGGATCGAAGAAACGAAAGTTCATCTTCGTACCAGCTGGAGAATGCACCACGAGAAACCGTCGAAAGTGTCGGCGTACGCCTTCGAGGTTCGTGTCGGCAAGCGCGAAGATGCACGCTGCTGGATCCTCCATCGAAAGTGCACGCACCCATGGGAAAACCTCGGGCGTGACCTGGAAGAGGTACGGCGCAACGTCCACCAATTCCTCGTCATCGTCCCCGGGTCGGTAGAGACAAACGCCACTTCGAGGTCCAAGATCGCGGGCCTTTTCGGCAACCGCTGGCGTCTCGGATCCATCGAACGCTGCGTAGAGACGACCACTCGCCACGACCCTCATGAGCGCATCGGCAAATGCCGCGCTCGTGACGAGTGGAGATTCTTCGTGCTCGTAGGAAGTCAATTCCATGGCTTTCACCAACCGCACTTGATGGGCGTGAAAGCCGCAGCGGCTCGCTTGGCAGCTTTGAGCGTGAGCGCTTGACTCGTGTTTCGTATGCCAATCTTGTCGATGATGACCGACGGGGGTTGGTCCGGGGCAGGGGCACCAGGAATGTACGGTGGCGGCATGCCTCCGATGAGCACCGTCATGCAACCAATCACGATGGGATCGATGCCGGCAACGCCAGGAATGCCCGGCGGCTTGGGTGGATCTGCGGGAGGATCATCCTTCTCGATCGTGATGTTGAATTTGAATCCAAGACCCGCGAGCAACGCGCCGACCTTCGCGCCAAACCCCATCTGAAACTTGCCGTCTTTGTAGCCCGCGTACGCGCTTGCCCGCGCTTCCGCCGTGAGCAACGCGCCCGATGCTTCACCACCGACGCCAATGCGCCAGTTGATGAACGGAATCTTCATCGATCCGTTACCGGCGACTTTTCCTTCGACGACCGATACGCCTGCGCCGGCACTCGCTTCGCCGTAAAGCGATTCGAGTTTGCCGTTTTTCATTTCGGCTTGCAGACCTGCTGCTGCGTCGGCTTTCCCCGTGAGCACTTTGGCTTCACCGCTGACGTCGCCTTTGAATGTGCCGTCAGCAGATTTGCCTTCTGCCTTGCCAGCCGCTTTGTAGAGAGAGCCTTCAATTTCGGCCTTCGCTCCCGCGTTGGCCTTCATGTCCTTCACGGACTCGAACTCTGCGTTTGCCCCAACAGACCCTTTCGTTTCGCCGGCAAACCACTTCGTATAGTTTTCTTCGGGTTTGCCGTCGGCGCCCTTCGGGATGTTGCTCTCGTTCCAGAGTTCTTTGTTCGCGCCGACCGCGACCTTGGGCTTGACCTGTTGGTCCTTTGGATCGCGCCCGTTCACGATCTGATCCGCGGCTTTGTCGAGCGCCTTATCGGTGGCTTTACTGAACGCTTCCTTCAGGTTTTTCCCGGTACCTTCGCCGTCAGTCGCGTACTTATTTTCTTTCGTCGCCGAACCATCGGCTTTGAACTTCCACGTCGCCTGTTCGGCTTTGCCGTTGTTCGCTCCGGGCAAACTCGTCGACGGCATCATGCACGTGCATGCATCGCCCACACGCGCCGCACCAACCTTGTTGATGTAGACCGTGAACGACGTTTGCGTGACCGGGCCGGGGCCGTGGAAAGGACAAACGTGTTTGTCCATGAGTCGTGCGGCGGGCATGCCGCCGATTGTGACGTCGGGAGAACCTTCGGCGATCACTCCCAAGTGCGACGTGAGATCACCTTTTCGAGCAGCAGGCGGCATGGCGTAGCTCCTAGCAGTTGATCTTCACGAAAGGTCCGCCGTGGATGACGACTTCACCACCGGCTTTGACCTTGATGTCACCGTCAGCTTTGAGCGAGATCGTCGAGCCATCGAGAACGATGGTCGCTTTGCCTGTCGTCAGCGTGATCTTGCCTTCGACCATCTCGATCATCGTCTCTTGTTTTTCCACGTCGGGTTCGCCCATCGCCTCGACCTTGAGGTCCTTGGGTTTGGCCATCACGAGCGTGTACTTGGATCCAACGAGCACCGTGTCGACAGCACCAATGACACTCGAACGGTTTGCCCCGACAACCTGCGTGCGATTGGCTCCCGTCCGTTCAGTCTCGTTGCGCTTGACGAGTTTCTGCAGGTCACGTTGCGCCTGCATGAAGAAGAGTTCCTTGCCGGCTTTGTCTTCGAACATGAGTTCGTTGAAGCCGCCGTTTGTCGGGGTACTGTTCGTCTTCCACGTGCTCTTCGTCTTTTCGTCCGGCAGCTTGTACGGCACTTGGTTTTTGGCGTTGTAGAGGCGACCCACGATGACAGGTTCGTCCGGGTTACCCTCCCAGAATCCGACCAACACTTCCTGACCGATGCGAGGAATCGTCATCATGCCGAATGCAGCGCCGGCCCATCCTTGGCTCACGCGGATCCAACACGTGGAATGTTCGTCGTACTTGCCATCGCGATCCCAATGGAATTGCGCCCGTACGCGCCCGTATTTGTCGGTGTAAATTTCTTCGCCTTTGGGACCCGTGACAAACGCGCTTTGCAGACCATTGATCTTCGGCCGCGGCGTGCGTTGTGCCGGTCGATAAGGAACGTCGGCAAAAGCGGCTTCACCCGTCAGCGTCCATTCGCCATCGGTTGTTCCTTCGTGGAGCGCTTCGAGGACGAGAAGCTTCTTGCTCGTGTCGAGATCTTCGCGCGGATGATTGTCGATGCTGAAAATCACGCCTGGCGCGAGATCGAAAGCGTTGGCGTCGTACGTGATGTGGCGCTTGGTGCGTCGTTCGGCCTGAAGCAAAATGTCCGTGCGGCGTTTGCCTTCTTTGTCGTCTGTGAAGGCGCCGTGTTCGTAAACATATTGCTCGAAGAATTCTTCTTTCTTCGTCTTGTCGGCTTCGCCTCGGAGCAGATATTTGGGTTTTTCAAAGTCGAAGTCGCGGGTCATTGCGGCGCCCGGACGAACTTCATGCGTCAGGTGCACCCGGCACATCCACTCGTTGTTTCCAGGCTGATTGGGGTTTTCCGCATTGCGAATGGCAGGACGCGCATCGCCGCGTTGCGGGGCATCGCCGAGAATGAGTTCGCTGACGAGTCCCTTCTGGCCTTGAGTTTGTCCAAACCAGTAAGAGATGCCTTCTTCTTCGAGCAAGCGGCAAACGAAGGCAAAGTCCGTTTCGTTGTATTGGACCCGATATTCGTGTTCGGGATGCGGCTCGGTCAGCTTCTTTTGTGGCGTGATCCCGTATTCGCCAAGGACTTTTTCGACGATCGCGGGAATCGTCATTTTTTGAAAGATGCGGTTTCCGCGGCGCTGCGTGAGCAGCCACAACGTTGGGACGATTCGAATGAGGTACGTCGACAAACTATGCGGCGATGCCGCCGTTGGAGGCTCGACGTCGATTTGTTCGGCGTGCGAAACGACCCCCGTCCAGACACGCGGGACATTCAAGTTGCCCGTGGCCAAGAATCCTGCGGCTTTGCCGACGAGGGATTCGAGATCGATGTCTTCCCTTTTGGAACGGGCGACGATGGTGGCGCCGAAGAGGGCGGACAGGCCCTCGTGAACGGAGAAGTGACGGACCTCCAGGCTGGTTTCGCCCGATTCGAAAGACAGATCAAGGATCGCCATTTCTCCAGATTACGGAGATGTCGGTCCAATTCGCAAGGGGTTCGCACGAGAGATCGCGCGATGAATTTGCGAATCTCACCGTGTGGTCATGAGATTGGAGAATGCCGCCGTGGTTAGAATTGTGTGCTGCATGAACCGCATGGATTGCGTGGCGCGGTGCGGCAGGTGTCAGGAAGATTTTCGGAAGACGAGGCGGACGATAGGGATGATGGTGGGATCGTCTTGGATGGTGCGTTCGAAGCGAAGGGTATCGTAATAAGCGCAGCGGGTGCGACCGGGGTATTCACGGCACGTTTGCGGGCGACCTTCGTAGATCGTGCAACCGCGGGTTTCCGGATGAAGAAACTTGCAGGACTTTCCGAATAGAGGATCTTTCTTGCGTTTGAGGACGGGCGAACCCTCTGTCACCGTCGTGTGTTTACGAATGGCTTCTTCAACGGAAATTCCAAAATGTGCAGCGAGGCGTTTGATATCGAAATCCGTGACTTCGACGCGTTCGTAGATCGAACAACAGAACGCAATGCATTTCGAGCAGTCATAATGAAGACGCGATTTTTCACCAGCCACGGGTTCGTCTCCAGGAATGAGGCAGATTGTCGCAATGGTTTGTTCTGATGAACTTCAACATACCGAGTCCGTTTGTCTTGGAACTGACCACGCGGCAATGGGCCGAACATTTCGACAATTCGGCTCGTAGCACTGCCCCCGTGGACGTGTCAACATTCCGACCAGTCTCGTTAGATTGTTGGCTGCAAATGGCGCTCACCGTAGGTCCTCCATAACGACCCAACGAACTTGACCGGTTGCTACTTTCGTGTCTCTGGCGGACGGAGTCGTGCTTCTTGCACGCGATTGACATGTGCGCAGCTTGCCCAGGGCGGCCGATGCGTCATGGGCTGCCTTGTGCATGGCGGAAGTCAGACCGAGCGATAGTTTTAGAAATTCGGGGGGAGCGACATGACCATGCGAATGCATGTATTCGGGGCGTTGTTCTGTTTGCTTTCGTGCGCTCGTATTGCTTCGTCATTCGAAGGAGACGGAATGACCGCGGGAGTCGAACCATGCAAACGTACGCGGGGTATTGCGGGGCCCGAAAGTGTGCGTAATGCGCCTCGTTTCGGAGGCAGGCGATTTGCCGTTTCGCCGCAAGGACGTGATGGAAATGATTGTTCCGAAGCGTCTCCGTGTCGGGAAATTCGGCGAGCGATCACGTTGGCGACAGCCCCGGGCGATGTGCTTTTGGTCGCGGACGGAGAATATGCGAGTTTTATAGCAAATGGGTTGCGTGGGGAACCATCTCGCCCAATTACAATTTTTGCTACCGGGCATGCAGCGGTCGTGCAACCTGATCCCAACTGCCAGAAAAAGCACTGTCGCGATACCATCGTCATTCGCAATTCGCACGATGTGGTTCTCGATGGATTGACTTCCAACGCTGCTCCACGTGCGGCGGTGGCGATATTTTATGGGACTCACGTGACCGTTCGTCATGGGCGTTTTGGTGACAATGGAAGGTGGGGCATCTTTTCATCGTTTTCCGACGACGTTCAATTGGAGCACAACGAAATTTATCGCAGCCGTCGCGAGCATGGTATCTATTTGTCAAATAGCGGAGATCGACCGGTCATTCGTTTCAACGTGCTGCACGACAACGATGGCTGCGGTATACATATGAATGGTGATTATCGGGAAAAACCGGAAGCCGATCGCAGCGGAAGGAGTCTTTACGCTGGGCAAACCGACGGAATCATCAGCGGTGCGGTCATTGACGGCAACGTGATTTATCGTAATGGTTCGGGAGGCATTGCCAAACGCAATCGTCGAGGAGGCGCAGGTATCAACTTGGACGGTGTTTGGGATTCCGTGGTGAAAAACAACGTCCTATTCGACAATGCAGCCATGGGTATCGCCGCGTTCGGTGACGCGGACGGATTGCCGGATGATTCCAAAGAAGAAGATGATGGCGACGGTCGTTTTGGCCCACGTGGTTTGACCATTACGCACAATACCGTGATCATGCCCGAAGGTGCGCGGCATGCCTTGCAACTGCGGCTCAGTCGAGGGACGAACACCGTTTCAAACAATATCTTGCACCATAAGGACCCTCGTCGCGCGGGCCTCGATTTGGTCACGCCCGGCGATGCCCATCTCGTTACAAGTAACGGCAACGTGCTCGATCGAGTCGCCATTGCCGATCGCGTCCAACCCCTCGACGTATGGAAACGCCAAAGCGGTCAAGACAAACAGTCGTTGTCGGTTCCTTTGGCTCGGCTTCTCATCGCCCCCGCCCAAGGCGATTATTCGCTCCAGCCCACGTCTCCTGCCGTCCACATAGCCCCAGTCGAAATCCCGATGATACAGCAGGGAGAATTGAAGGCCAAAACGCCGCCAGCGCAGCTCGGCTGCGCCGTTGGTGCGTGCATTCGGTCCCGTTGAGTCTGGTGGGTCATGCCTGCAGCCATCACCCTGCTCGTCTGTACTCTCACACAAATTCTCAGTTAAGTGACGTGTGACACTCTCGTTGCGTCAGCGAAGGATGCTGCGACGCGTTGCTTTTGCAAAGGTTGTGCATCTTTTACCGCGAGGGCTGCGATTCCGTTAGCATGGGTCAATAATGGATTTGGTTCCGGGCTCAATCATTGCGGGTCGGTATCGGATCGACGCACGGGTCGGTGCGGGCGGCATGGGCGAGGTGTGGCTCGGCGAGCACATTGCGATCGGCATGAAAGTGGCGATCAAGACGTTGCTCGCGGCTGCGGCCTACGATCAGGAAGTCGTCGCACGCTTCCGACGTGAAGCAAACCTGCTTGGGCGCATTCGAAGTGACCACGTCGCGCGAGTCGTCGACTTCATCCAAGATCCGCATGTCGGTCTCGTGCTCGTCATGGAGTACATCGAAGGTTTGCCGCTTTCGAAGACGCTTCATCAACGAAGGTTAACCGTGGAAGAGGCGATCGACCTTGGATGCGACGTCGTCGGAGCGCTGTGCGACTTGCATCGTGCGCACATCATTCACCGCGACATGAAGCCCGGCAACGTCATCATGGAGCCGCAACCGAACGGTAAGTATCGCGGGATCGTCGTCGATTTCGGCATGGGTCGAATCGAATCAACCGCAGGTGAGGATTTGGAACAGACAAACCTCACGCGCGCTGATATGGCGCTTGGAACGCTCGAGTACATGGCACCCGAGCAAATCTTGAACTCGCGTGACGTTACGGCCGCGTCCGATCTCTATGCCGTCGGAGCGATGCTGTATCGCGCGATTGCGGGTCGGCACATTTTTGGCGATGCGCAGGACACGGAACTTGCGCGAGCGAAGTTGATGACGGATGCAGCGCCGGTCGATAGTGGACGCACGGATCGTATTGCGCAGGGTTTTGCCGCGGTGGTCATGCGCGGTTGCAAGCGTCGGCCGCAAGAGCGTTACCAAAAAGCCGAGGAGATGTTGCACGACTTGATGGCGCTCCAAGATGCCGTACGTGCTCAAGCGTTCGAGCACAGCGGAGCGCGGCATTTGCTTGGTACTCCAAGTATCGCTCCACCTGCGCCGCAAGCAGCGCCGCAACCGCCACCACAACAACACCACCACCAGCCACAACAACAACAACAGTACGCGCAACAGCAGCAGCAACAGCAGCAATACGCGCAGTCGCAAGGACATCATCCATCGCAACCGCATGCCCCTGCGTCCGCCGTGAGTGCGAGCATGAGTGCAGCGGCTCCGATTTCTCTTCCGGTAAAACCGACACGAAAGATGTCGAGTGGTGCCGTTGCCGCGCTTACTGCGCTCCTCGTGCTCTTGATTGGCGCGGTCGCCCTGTTCATCATGCGCGCTCAATTGGGGCTCGTCGCGACAACCGTTTCTCCCGCGATGTCTCAAACTCCGGCAGCGTCCGCGCGTCCTCTGACTCCACCGCCTCCCGCTGTCTCAGCGGCAGCGGCACCGAGCGCTTCAGCAGATGCTGATGAAGGAATGGAGATCGAAGAAGCGGCACCAGCAGCAACGCCCACGGCTTCGCTCTGGGGCAAACTTCCGTCGACGGCTCCTCCACCTGCGGGCACATCAACGACAGCATCCACCGGGGCGGCGACGGGTACGTCCACGGCTCCTCGGACAATCTCGCCTTCGCTTGGACAAACCTCCAAGACGCCTCCGCCGGCGCCTGTCCCGACAAACATCAAGTTCTGAGAGGGTGTTTATCGGGCTGCTGCGCGTTGCGAATCTTCGGTCGGGCTTGCTCAGCGT
>JANORL010001353.1:0-4191 GCA_031415295.1 Polyangiaceae bacterium
AGCGAGGAATCCTCCTGGATTTCGAGCGATGTCGACCGACGATTTCGGGTGCGCAGCAGTTTGACACCAGCCACCTAGAGCCATATTCGACGTCAGGGAACGTTTTTTTTGGTTTTTCCTCGGGCAAAACGCCCGAGGTACCGCGCAGTCAAGGCGACGGTCAACGACACGAGTAACATGCCGCCCATGATCCTCCACGCGTGCGGTTGCAATTTCCCCGAGACGTCGAAAATTTTGGAAGCAAAAAAGCTCACCATAAAAAGTGGCGGGATGTAGCCAAAGAACGACCCCCAGAAATGCGTCCAAAAGGGCACTTTGGAAACGCCAAGAAAGCCATGGAGCACTTGCGGCATCCAAAAAATCAGGCGTAACGTGAATACTGTCCGAAATGCGTGTTGCTCGAGCGCTGCGTCGTATTTCCGAAACCGGTAGGGGATTCGTGCAGCGACCCAGTCGCGCGCGACAAACCGTGCAAATGAAAAACCTACGACACTGGCGGCCATCGTGCCGGTCATGGATAGCCCGAATGCCACGGGCCACGGCCAGATCAGCGGAGCCGCAACGATAAAAACGGTGCCGGGAACTCCAAAGGGCTGCAAACACGTGTATGCCACGACGAACCCGAGATATCCCCACACGCCCATGGCTACGACTGCGCGGGAAAAACTCTTGGGATCGGATACCTGAGCGAGAATGCCGGATTGGTAGGCGGCGACGAGCACCATCACAACGAGGAGGACGATGGCGAGCCTGGCGATTCGAAGCCATCGTTCCGCGGACAAACGATTGACGAACGATTGCATACGTGTCACGTTTTGCTTTTTCCGACGGTTTGCCACCAGGGGGATGGACCGTCGATAAACGCCGGTTCGAATACTTCGCCAATCCTTGGTGTAAGGACCCGCAATTTCTGTTCGCTCGCGAGCCGTAGCAGCGTCTCGGCGGGTTCGTCCCAATCATGAAGCGCTAAATTAAACGTTCCCCAATGCACCGGAAGTAATGTGCCGCCACCTAACATTTGGAATGCTTTGAGCGCGTTTTCCGGCCCAAGGTGAATGTCACTCCAACTTTCATGAAATGCGCCCACTTCAAGCATGACCAATTCAAACGGCCCGTGCTGGTTTGCAATGGTTTTGAATTGATCCGTGAGCCCCGTATCGCCCGAGAAAAACACTTTTCGCCGTTCGGTCTCGATAACCCACGAGGACCATAACGTCTTGTTACGATCCCCAGTGCTCCTTCCAGAAAAGTGTTGACATGGCGTCGCCGTCAATCGTAGACCTCGTATGTCGATGTTTTCGTTCCAATCGAGTTCGTGAATACGTTCGTGCGCAACGCCCATGGCTTCGAGCCGTGCGCCAACGCCGAGCGACGTCACGATCGGCATGTTTTTCTTGGCCAGCGCCTCCATCGTCGAGCGACATAGGTGGTCATAATGATCGTGCGAAAGCAAAACGACGTCGAGTGGCGGAAGTTCATCGAGTGACGCGGGCATTGGATGAAAACGTTTGGGTCCCGCAAATTTCACGGGAGACGCGCGTTCACCAAAAACGGGATCGGTCAATACGGTAAAACCATCGATTTCGAGCAATACCGTGGAATGCCCGAGCCACGTGACGCGTAATCCGGAACTCACCTGCGTGCGCCATGCATCGTGGGGTCGTGCGAGCGGCAGAGGACCGGGCGGCATTCGTCGCCCACCACCAAAGAAAAATTCGCCGAGTACCGGGAGTGGATTGCCCTTGAGTCCCGCGCTTTTGCCCGTGGTATTTTTGAACGTCGATCCATCGAATTGCTTCGAAGCGACCACGCGTTCGAGCCGCAAACCACGGAACGACGTTTCTTTACACCTCATGATTCGCGACTCCTTTGACGCCACACCCGACGAGGAAAATTGTTGGCACAACGCTTCGCATAACATGAGCCAAGGCCACCGTGTAAACAACAGCGCGTGGTTGCGCGTCTACGAACGACTACGGGGCGATCCTGGTCAGAAATACTCCGCCAGTGGGCAACGACGACATACCGAGCGCAAAACTCACGTTCGTGCCTGTCCCCGCCAGCAGAATACTCGACAAACCATCGGCCGCCACCCGAATGGCACCGTACTGACCACTGATGACGCGGGTGAAAATAGGCATACCCTTTGGATTAAGTTTGGCCAGGTACGCGCCGCCTCCTGGGGGCGCAGCGAGGGCACCGGAACCAAAATCGATGGACCCCTCGAATGGACCGGTTAGAAGGATATTGCCATTCGAATCGACCGCCAAGGAATCGACGTATTGGTCGGCCATATCACCGTAACGTTTCGCCCAAATCAACGAACCGTCGGTCGTATACCTGGCAATAAAAATGTCGCTGCCTCCCGCGCCTGGAAGCACCACTCCTTCCACCGTGATCTCGTCGGCAGCGCGGCTAGCGACGACGACGTCACCATTTGGCGCGACAGCCATCGTGCCAAACATGAATTCGTGGCCAATGCCGCCCAAACTTCGCGCCCATTTGACCAATCCCGCCGGGCCAAGCTTGGCAACGAAGATATCGCTGTTTCCAGCACTCGTCACGCTCACTGCACCTGCGCCGACCATCATTGTGTCGGCAAAGTATCCAGCGATATAGTTGTTATCGGTTGCATCAACCGCAACCGCGCTGATATTATCGTGACCGATTCCACCAATGGATTTGGCCCATGTAATTTTTCCGGCCGAGTCAAATTTGACCATGTACCCATCGGTATCGCCGGCGCTCGTCACTGCGGTTTGATCGAGCGTCAGTGTGCCCCCATAAAAACCGACGAACACCGACGAATCGCCGGAGGTGGCGGCAATAGAATATGGCGAAAGATAGCCCATCATGCCAGGACTGATCATGGCATCGAAAATGACTGGACTACCCAAGGCACCGAGTGCGACTTGCCAAACTCCAGGTCCTTTCAACAAGCTTCCGCCGAAACTCATCGTCGTCATGTCCGAAATATCGCCCGACACATACATCGTGCCTTTGGGGCTGACCGTTCCCCGAACGATACCGGCACTGCCGACGCCGCCGTATGATTTCGAGAAAATGAGTTTGTCATCACGACTGTGGCGAGCGAGGAAAATATCGCCACCGCCGATATCGACAAGCGGACCATCGCCGAAGTCGAGCACGTCGGAGAAACGTCCGGCCAAGAGGCTGTCGCCATTCGCATCAACGGCGAGGTCGAAAAGAAGTGCCGTGCCATTCGGATAATATTCGGCACTGATAATCTCGCCAGGTTTAACAGGATTCCCACTGCTGGACGAACTGCTCGCCGACGTTCCACCTGTCCCTCCACCTGATGACGAAGTCGCCTCCGATGACGACGAAGAAACGCTGCCCCCGCCTGTTGCCGTATATTCGCGTTCCTGAGGAGCGCACGCGCCTCCGACAAACGCCTGCGTCGCCAATGCGACAAAACCAATGAGGATACGTCCGGATACTCGATTCAAGTCAAAGGAAGAAGCGGCCATGGGAACCTCGGTGGCGCGAGGCTAACATGTAGCCTGGAAAAAACCAACCATACTTGGCACTATCTCACGACGGGCATTTCTTCGCCGAACGAGGTTGATCGAAGCATCGACACGTTGTCCCGTATTCCAACGAAGTGAGCCTTTCCTGTTCTGACGTAGACGTGATATCGTGCCGCCATGGCCAAGTCACTTCGTCATCGCGCCATTGTAGGCATCTTGGGATGTGGAATGTTTGCGGCGAACATGGGGTGCCAAAACGGCCGTCTTTCCGCAGCGAAATTTGCGGAGGGATACATTCGAGCGGAGGTCGAAAAGGAGCGACTGGTCGGGGAGACTTGTGCCGCATTCGCAACGACTGACGATGTGCCACGAACCAAAGATTTGCAGCGAGATATGATTCGCGCCAAGCAGCATGATCTGGACGTGCTGAGCCGTGCGGTATGCAAGGCCGAAGGTTGTACCCCGGATTGGGCAAATTTGACGATTCAGCTAAAGGCACCTCCAAAGCCGAATGCATTTTTGCGGGTGGTTCTTCGTGAAATCGACAAACAAGCGAAATCACCGGAAGACTTTGACCAGGCAGCATCACGCATCTTGACTGATGGTAAAGCGATGGCGCAGATTCTTTTCAAAATCAACGTGGCCCGAGCCGGGGTATTCGTTGCTTTGAAGCTCGGAGATGCCACGCAGAATTTTACGG
>JANORL010001354.1:0-14092 GCA_031415295.1 Polyangiaceae bacterium
AGAACGTGCCCGGCTTTCATGTACCCGGCGTCGAGTTGCGTCGGATGATCTCGACGCGGCCGATATGCTGTTCGTCGCAGTCCTGCACGATGAAACGCATCCCGAACTTGCTGAGACTCGTCCCCTTCTCGGGAATCTTGCCGAGGTGTTCGGTGATCATTCCTTCGAGCGTGTGCGACTCATCCCCAGGCATCTCGGCCCCAAGGTACGCCGACAGTTCGCGCAGACTAACCGCTGCGTCCGCCAAGATGCGTCCGTTGCCGAGGTCCTGAATCGGTGGCGCTTCCTCGACGTCGTGTTCGTCGCGAATGTCCCCGACAATCTCTTCGAGCAAGTCTTCGAGCGTGACGATGCCACTCACGCCGCCAAACTCGTCCACGACGACCGCCAAGTGTTGACGTCGCGATCGCATCTCTTTCAGCAGCGACGACAACGGCTGCGATTCCGCCACGAAGTTCGCCGGACTGCGCACGATGTCTCGCAACGCCACCTTCTTGGGTCGACGTTCTTCGAGCTGTTTGAACAAATCCTTTGCGTACAAAAGACCAACGACGTTGTCGATTTGCTCGCGGTACACGGGATAACGCGAGTGCCCGCTTTCACTCACGAGCAAGAGAACTTTTTCAATCGGCATCGAGACATCGATGGCTTCGACGCGTGATCGCGGAACCATGACGTCCTTGGCTGTACGATCCTGAAACTCGAGCACGTTGCGAATCATCTCGGCCGGCTCGGGATCGAGCAGTCCACTACGTTCGCCTTCTTCGACGAGGTTCTCGACTTCGGCTTCTGCCAAGCGAGGATCAGGAGGGTCATCCACGACGTCTTTTCTAGCGATGGCCGAGCCCAGCCATCCAAGGGGAATGGCGAGGGGAAACATGGCGATCTCCAAGGGGCGCAAATACCGCGCAGCCATGGGTGCAACGAGATCGGCGTACTTGCGCGCAAGTGTCGTGCTGATTTCGTAAAACGTGCCCGTGATAGCGACCGTGATCCCAAAGGCGATCCACGACGCTCCGAACGACACACGTGGAAGCAGCACCAACAACGTGAGAATCGCCGTCGCTGTGGCGCTGACGATGCGACCAAGCAGGTACCGAGACCGCAGCTTTGTGTCGGCTGTGCGAATACGCTCGAATGCCTTCTTGTCGGCCCCTTCGGCTTGGTCGATGAGGGCGGTCAGACGAGGGCCAGAGAGCGACGTCAACGCCGTGTCCGCAGCTGCGAACAAGGCACCGACGATGGCTGACACCATGGCAACGGCCAAGAGTGCCAATGGAACATCGTGTGAACTCAAAACCGAACTCCCCTACCGCCCAAATCGTAGCGGACCGTGCTTCCGCGGCGCAACTGGTCAATACCAGCCCATTCCTCGGATTGACGTGGGCGTAGCTCGCCGATCATACACCAGAAGCGGCTGTCACAGCAGGCTGTCACACCATAAAGCCGCGGCGCACGACGAACCCATCTTGCTGTGTTCCGCCGATCGCAATCAGCGCTCCCTCGGGCGAAAACCAGGCCGCTGCATCCTCTGACGATGCCGGAGCAACGGTAAAATCTTGGGTCGTGAGGAGTTTGCCCTGGGACGCTCGAATCACGCCCGCGGACGTCAGTACCGCTGAAGACATACAGCGCGCGGCACTCTGGGCAAGAGGCACAGTGGCGGATGCGAGGAGAGGCCGAGCAGCGTCGAGTTTTGCTGATTCTCCAAGGTCGAACGGTCCACTGCGGGTACGACGGAGTGCGCCAAGAAAACTTGGAACACCAAGGGTTTGTCCAAGGTCCTGTGCGAACGAACGGACGTAATAACCTTTGCTTACGTCGAGTGCGAGATCGACGAAGCCGAGCGTGGTTCCTTCGACAAACCCAGCGCCAAGCACGTCGATTGTGGCTACTGCGACAGGCCGATCTTCGAGCGTGACGGATTCGCCTCGACGAGCGCGGTCGTAGCTGCGTTGTCCCGCTACTTTGATCGCGGAATAAGCTGGGGGCGTTTGTGCCGTGCGCGATCGCTCGTGTTCGATAGCCGCGAGCAAACGGGGTGTCGATTCGACGCGTGCTCCCTTGGCCAGTGTTTCGATTTCGTCGGTGAGCCAAGGAGGAAGGACGGTTTCTTCGGTGATGGTGCCTTGGGCGTCGAGGGTGTCGGTACGACGTCCGAAGACGACGCGAGCTTCGTAGCGTTTGTCGTGGAGCGTGAGGTACGGGCCGAGTTTCGTGGCTTGACCGAGAAGCACGACAAGAACACCGGAAGCCAGAGGATCGAGCGTGCCGGCGTGACCGATACGCTTCATGCGTAACGTACGTCGAAGTTTGAATACGACGTCGTGACTCGTGGGACCGGTCGGTTTGTCGATGACGAGGACGCCTTCGAGGGCGTCGTGCTCATCGCTTTTTTCGTCCATGTTTCAGCCGAACCAGACCGAGCGGCGTTCGCTCACCATGCGATCGAGCATGGTTTGGATCGACGCACGCACGCGTTCGGACAAACGGCCTACGAGGATGTCGTCATCGGCCGCTTCGGGGCCGTAGCCGCTCCACGTGAACGGTTCACCGAAGCGGATTTTCCACTTCGTTGGTGCGGGCATGAGACCCAGGGGACCAAGCGCAGGGAAGGTGGCGGTGATCGGGAAGTACGGAATACCTAGGGCTTTCGTCATGTATTCGACGCGGTAAAGCATCGGGTTTGCTTCTTCGGCGCCGACGATGGCGCACGGCACGATGGGTGTACGCGTGCGTAGGCACAAGCGGATGAACCCTCCGCGGCCAAACCGTTGGAGCTTGTATCGATCGCGATAAAGCTTGCCGATGCCTTTGGCGCCTTCGGGAAACACGGCGACGAGCGAGCCTTTGTTGAGCAATCGCGAGGCATTTTCCTGGCACGCGCGGACAGCACCGATGCGGTTCATGAACGTGCCGACGAAAGGCAGGTAATAGATGAAGTCTTCCGCGAGCCAACGCAGTTCGCGGTGCATGGCGTGCTCGCGACGAACAGCAGTTCGCAACATCGCGCCGTCGTAAGGCAGCGGTCCGCCAGAGTGATTGGCGACGATAAGGCATCGCCCCTCGGAAGGAATGTGGTGCACGCCTTCGACAGCGACGCGAAAATAGCGGTTGTAGAGAAAATCGAGGGAGGGAAGGAGACGATTTTCGAAGGTAGGATCGAGGCCGAATTCGTCGACTTCTTCCGAACGACTCCGCATGCCTGAACGACCGTAATGTCGTGCGTAAAACTCGGGCGAAAGCACTTCGTGCGCAGTGGCTTGTCCCGGTGTCGAACGGCGCTCGGGAGTGGGTGCGGGACTCGGACTGGAACCGGGACTGGAGCCGGGACTGGAACTAGGTGACGAAGGTTTGTCGTCTGGAACTTGTGCCGAAGGTTTGTCCGAGCCGTCCTGTCCTTTACCGAACATACGATCGAGTCGTGCTTCCAAGTCGCGAATCTGCTGCTCGATGTCTTCGGCACTGGTGGTCGGTGAACCCGTCGCGGCGATTGGGTGTTTGTCGAGGCCAAAACGTTCAGAAGCCTGGGGATCTTCTACATCTTGGCCAAACCCTGACGACAAACCTGGTTCCGTCGGGCCGATGGGCGCGATGTCCATACCGTCGTCTGGTTCGACGTCGTATCCAGCAATCAAACGCTTATCGAGCGATGTGTCCACGATCCGATGTGACGAAGGCTCCTTCGCCTGAACTGCATCGATGGGAGATGCGACGACGTTGGAAACGGGTCGTGTCGCACGCGTCGCGACAAACGGATCGGTAGAGACAAACGCGACGTTCGTCTTCTTCTCAGGTTGCGGATCCGGCACAAGCATCGGTGGGCGATCGCTGCTTGCGGATTTGTGCTTGCGTTTGTCTTTCTTTCCCATGGCACGGTTACGACTGGGCAGGCGTTTCTTGCAAAAGATGGGCTTCCCGAAGCCGTTCGGCGTTGACGTAGTCGAGCAGTGCTTCGCGGGTCGTGTAAGCAGGGCGAAACCCCATGCTCGTGGCTTTTTCGCCGTCGGCGACACACAGGTAACGCAAGTAGCGCAAGAAGCTCGAAGGGAAGGGTGATGCTTGCGCTACCCACAACGCGCCGACGAACGGACCTGCAAAAGGATGAAGCAGGGGCATCGACTTACGTCCAGCAAGACGAAGAATCGTCGACAAAGGAAGTACACCCTCACCAACGATGTTGTACGTGCCCGGATGATCGCGATCGATCGCTAGCTTGAAGGCAGCAAGCACATCGACTTCGTGCACGAGTTGCCACAACGGATCGAAACCGAGCAGTGTGAGCACTTTTTCCGGCGTGAGGTATCGAGTTACCCAGTTGCGCACCGTGGGGCCGACGATGGGCGCGGTGCGTAACACCGTAACGACGGTGCCTTTGGACTTTGCGGCAAACGCGTTGATCTCACGCTCAGCAGCGATCTTGTCCGCGAAAAATGGTTCGTCGACGTCTGCTCGTAGCGGATGTCGTTCCGTGAGAAAATTCGGGTTTGTCGGGTGCGCACCGTACAAGAGCGTTTGGCTCCACTGAATGAACTTGCGCAGACCCGTTTGTCGTGCCGCATTGATCAGGTGCATGGTGCCAACAGACTCGAGTTCGTGGGACCAAACTGTGGCGTGTGTTGGCGAGGGCAAGAAGCCGAGGTGCACGAGCGTGTCGACGCGTTCCGACGAAAGGATGTTTGCGACGCGTTCCTCGGCTGCCGGAGCCGTCAGATCCAACGGAAAGTGCTTCGTTTTCTTGCGTGCCGTGCTCGCCGCGGCAATGTCGATGGTCACGATCGTCCGCGTTTGGGGATCCTCCTCGAGCAAGCCAACGAGGTTTCTCCCGAGAAACGAAGCAGCTCCCGTGACGGCAACAACTCGGTGACCAACCATGGGGCGTAGGGCGGGCGCGGTGTTTTCCGGGGGAGATTCCATGCGGAGCGGGCTCGACACTACCCGTTCGTAGAGCCAGTGCAAGATTCGCGTGGGGTCATGGTTAGTCGCACGGAACTCGTCGCGACGCGTGGCATAACCTCGATGCCTCCCGCCAAGCCCCAGGTCATGGATCTCCTCATTCTGTCTGAAGCGCCGAGTTGGGTGAAAACCAGCCAAGCCTGTGTCGTGCCGTTCAACGTTGTGTTGGGCGTTTAATACGAGTCGTTGAAATACGACAACGGGTCTATTTTTCGCGGGATTCGATTGCTATGCCATTCTGAATCCATGTTGTCGTCCGTAATGATGGATTCTTTCTCGGTGCGTTCGAGAATCTTGTCACGAAGTTCGATATCTTCAAAGGACTTCAGAATTTTCGTCAAGGCTATGCGGTGGTCTTCCCGCGATGGTTCCAGAACGGGTTTTCCTTCAATGGTGTATGCCCAAAGGAACCGCTCGAATTCGCGGGGATCCATATGCAGTGGGGCATCGCTGACGGCGAGGAAGTTGATGTATTGCAAGGCGTGTGAAAATACGGTCGCGCCTGTCTTTACAGCCGCGTTCGATGTGGTTGTGTTGTAATACAAAATGCCGCCCGAATGGAGATGAGTTCGAGCCAATTCGAAAAATTCGCGCGAGAGCAAGTTCGTCGCCATCGAACGAAAGTGCCAGGTGGTGTTCATGATGATCGCATCGAATTTGCGGTCGGGATTTCGTTTGAGCCAGCGTCGTCCATCGTCGACGACGATGGACACTTTGGGGTTTGTCAGGATTCCAGAGACTTCAGGGTGACGGCTGATGAGCTCGAGATAGCCAGGGTTGATTTCAATGGCCGTCAATCGCTCGAGACCGGGATGGTGGGCAAAGACTTGCGTCCAGGATCCGGAGGCCACCCCGATCACGAGGATTTCTTTTGGTGCAGGGCGTAATGCGGCACCAACGAAGGCTCGAATGATGCCATTTCGGTCGTCGAGCAGGTCCGTGTTGAATTGACCATCGTAGGCGCCGCTGCCGAATACGGCGCCGGTTTTGGTGACAGCAATGACGCCGCTCCGATTTTCGATGACTTCGGCAAAACGAAAGTCTCGAGTGTAGGCGTCCTTGTACAAGAGGCGTTCGTAGATGTCTTCGAAATGGCTGCGGGACATGAAAATAACGCCTGTTGCCACGCCAATCAATGCGCCCAGACCAATGAATGCCCGCGAGCGTTTGGGGACGGCTGCAAGCCAAATGACGCCGGCGAGAGTCGTTCCGGCGACGATGAGAACTATGTGTATTTGTCTCATCGTGAGGTGATCCATGAAAACGAATCCGGTGAGCAAACTGCCGGCGGCCGAACCGAGGATGTTGGCGAGGTAAATATAGGAGAGCTTTTTCCCGGCGCGAGCATCGGGTGAAACACCGAAATGGCTCAAGAGCGGCAGAATGGCACCGAGAAAAGTCGTGGCAATAGCCACCAGGTACAAAGAAGCAACCCAATGCGTGTCGATCACGCTTCGGCCGAGCATCGGAACGACGGCATAACCGATGAGGTTCGAGACGGCGAGAAATCCGGCCAAGAGAGCGAGATGATGTGAATCCTGGACATTTGAACGTTTCGTGCAAAAATATCGGGCCCAGGCAGAGCCGAGCGCGATTCCAATCAGATAGGCGCCCAGTAAAAGACCGAAAGCGGTTGGCGATGTCCACGATACGAGCGAATAAGCTCGGTACCAGACAATCTCGTACGACAGAGCAATGGCCCCGCTCAACGCGGCGATTCCGAGGATCCAGAAGAAATTCATGCCGCCCTCCGCGATTTTCTCTGCGAATTCATATGCATACCCAGGACCAGCAGGCCGACGAACACGTTCGTACTTGCCGCAACCCACGTGCTATGCGATTGACCGAATGTTCCGAGAATGTAGAGCACGCCGGCAATCGATGCAGCGGCAGATCCCAGTGTGTTGATGCCATAAAGCGTCGCGACGGACCGTCCGACATTTCCGGATGCTTGGACGAAATGTGCGACGAGCAGGGGCAACGTTGCGCCCATGAGGACCGTAGGAACCAGGACCAGAATGAAGGTCACGAGCGCCGTGGCAAAAAAGCTGAAATGCAGGGACGCTTGTCCGACGACTCGAAACAGCGGAAGAGACAAGAAACCAAATGTCCCCAGAAGTAGTTCAATACCAGCAAACCAAAGCAATTTTGAACGGCGTTCGTTTTCAGATAAAACGCCGCCGACGACGCTGCCAATTCCCAGGCCGACCATGAATGCCGTCACAATGACCGTGACAGATTCAATGTTCACCCCATAGATCCCATAAAGAGTGCGTTGCCAAACCACTTGATAAAGCAGTGCGGCAAAGCCAGACAAGAAGAATACGAGCGTAACCAGGGGTAACATTGATATTCCAGGCAGGTTACGAGAGTCGCGCGGCCGTGGCAAGCGTCATCAGATTATCGTGGCACATTCGAAGATGGGCTGCGAAAAACAGATGCTCCGAGGATTGCCGCATACGCGTGTGCAGCGCGATGTGCTACAGGAGTGAGCGGTTCTTCGTCATCGTCTTGCATCCACGTAATGCGAGGAGGGTTGACGAACAAGATCCCCGTGCGTTGCCCAGGTTCGATGAGCGCATAACGATTCGAGGCATCGGTGCCATTGACAATGCCGCGGACGACGGCGTAATCCAGGGCAGGATCGTAATGCAAGAGCGATTTGCCCGTCATGAAAGCTTCGGGGGCCACAAGTCCCATCCAATCGAATATCGTGGGAAAAATGTCGGCGTGGGACGTGATTCGGTATTTCGTATGTGGTTTGTCGGGTGCACAAAGGAGGAAAGGAACACGTGTTTGCGCATCGGATAACGCCGTGGAATGACCAAACGGACCACCTCGATCCCAAAAAGCTTCCCCATGATCGCCAAAAATAGCAATGATCAACGACTTCGACGTGCCTTCTTTCGCTCGCGCAAGCAGGCGGGACAAAAGCGAATCGAGATACAAAAGCGAATTTTTGTAACGATTGCGCACTTTTGTTTTTTCTTCTGCTTTCGTATCTGCAAGTGTCGTGGGATTGCTCGATTCGAATCCTTCCCCAGTAAGCGGATTAAATGCCAGATCGAGCGTTCCGCTGGGTCGATGAATCTCGAATTCCGCCGGGTAAGAATAATCGTAATGGGTCGAGTCGATCAACACATAGTCGAATCGCGGGCTCGGGCTCGGGTTTCTCGCCAAATATCCCGCAACCGTATGTTCATCCGCGCCGAACCTCGGCAAGCCCATCGACCGATGAACTTCAATGTCCGTTCCGATGAGACGCGGCCGAAGGTCATCGAAATCGAGCGCTTCGTTGGGGTACCAAACATGGTTCGTATATCCGAATTGTTGCAAAACTCGCAGCGGGAGAGGCGAAAAACTCTTGGCTCGCGCAAGGTGTGCGTACGCTGCGGATAGGCCCGTGAGTGTACCAAAAAGGCCATTGCCTGTCGTATTTCCAGTGGAATAATGGCGATCCGAACGTAAACAATTGCCAATCAAAGGCAACGTTTGCGGAAAAAGCTCGGCGTGAAAATCGCTAGCTCGGAGTGATTCGAGGTGCAAAAACAGAATGTCGGGTTTTTCGCGAACCTGAAGCGCCAACGGAAATCGTGTGGCCATGTCTTCGAGTTGCCCGAATTGTTGTTCGAGAAGGACACTCGCCGGAGGCATTTCTTCGAATGAAGATTCGCCTGGGGCAGGCTCGGTCACATTGTCCGACTGGTGCATCGTGAACAGCGATCCGAGCGAACCTCGAGGCAAAAAAACCAGGTCGTGGAAAAAAAGTAGGGGGCACGTTATGCTGAATAATCCGCGGACGAGCGCCGTTTCGCGCCGCTCGAACCATGAAATTCGCGGGCAATAACTCAAGCCCACCAGCAAAAGCCAAAATAGAAGAAACACACCCATCACCCCCGCGCCGAGCAGAAGTTTATCGGCAAATTCGATGTGAATGGTGCCTGTGCGGAGTGCGTCGAGGGTGGCGCGTGCATCCACGCCGTTTGGGTGGCGTTGAAACAATAACGCGAAGAATGAATCGAGAAATGCGTAAGCGATGAGGGTCGTGCCGGCGAGGGCAAACCCCAAGCGAAGCTGTTTTCGTCGACGGAAGCCGCAAAAAAATAGAGCAATGGCCAGCATGACCACGGACAATAGAAGCAACAACGCGATATTCGCGCCGAGGCCCAAGGGCCGGGAATGCCCCATTGTGAGGAGTGTGGTGGCTAGGGCGCTAACGGCAAGAAGGTACAAAAAGAGACCGAAGGTATGGTCGGGTCTCCTTGTCCAGGAAAACATCGCGTGACGCTATCACCATCGCCAACGAAATGGGCTACGGGAACCCGACCTGCGCAGACGATTCTAGAACACCCGCTTAGGGCGCTGCACACTTCGCCCGAATCCACACCACTTCTTCGTCACGTTGGACCCACATGTCGACCTTTTCGCCCTCGGTAGCCACGGCAAAACTCGACGCGTCGCTTACCGGCATAGGTGCGGACGTGGGGGTGCCGTCATTCGCTAAAACGACGGCATAAACAACTTTGCGCGGGGCGCCGCAACCGAGCGGAGCGATATACATGGCCAGGCCTCCGCGTACGAGAGGCCGAAGTGCGCCGCTCGAGGCTGGAGCGGGCGCTCGGAGGTCAATCTCGGGCGCTCCCAACCGAGCAAAACGCATGATTCCGCCTTGTTGCGCGCAACCTTCGTCATTGACGGGCGCGCCATAAACGAAGGCGACGGGACGATCAAGCACGGTGGAATCGACGATGCCATGTGGCGCGGAAATTCTGCCGATCTCGTAGGGTTTGTCCGTGGCATTCACGCCCCAAAAGACGAGTTCCGAGCCCTCGAATAACCCCACCACGGTACCGCGAACCGTCGCCCCATTTGTTTCGGTCCAACTGGTGTCCATCCGCGCGATGCCGGAAGGCCGCGCATCACTATCGCCAGCGCGAGGAACAATCACTTGCCGCTGCCACGATGTTACGGGTTCGGAAGGTTTTCCCATCCAAACTTCAGCACCCGCAGCGGATACCTGGCCAAGACGTGTCGAAAGCAGGGCGCAGTTTGTCGCGTCGCAACTCAAGTCGATGGCTTCGAACTGGTCGCCTTGGCCGATGGAGGTCGCAATTTCGTTCTGGTAGACGAATACCTCCGTGAATTTGCCGTCGGCAGGTTCCGCGTATGCCGCAAGCCACGCTCCGGTATTCGTCCGCGCCAAACGCGGCATCGCTCCCGCTTCCACCCAAGGTATCGCCACCGGTTTTGTGCTTGTACCAGCCGGATCCAGATCCAGCGCGGCCACACCCACGAGACGCGGCGGCGTCTCCGTCATGTCGGCATCCGCAACAACGAGTGTCCCCAAGGCAGACGGTGCCGCGACAAACCTCGATGAAGGGCGCACTTTCGCATGCACGAGCGGCTCGCGCATCGAGCATCCGGGGGGCAATGCCGTACCGGGAAAACTGTGCCCCAGGCGCACTGGTTCGAACTTCCATCCGGCAGGTGGAGGCAACACGTCGACGTGCACCACTTTTGCTTCCCTGGCTGCATCTGTCGCCGCATCGGGGGGTCCAACGGTTGATCCTGAACAACGATTGCAAGCGGGCAATGCGACCAGTAATCCGACGAATGCAACGAATGCGACGAATGTGACGAAGATCCTTGCACGTCCCACAATCACCTCGGTTCGATCGTTCGTCGCAAAACGGGATACATGTCGAAACCACCGACCTCGACAAACCCATGCGCCATAAAAGCGCCCATCGGACCTGTCCAAAGCGTCTCGTCCATGACGGCTTCTTTTGGTCTACACGGCAATGCTTCGAGCACAGTTGCACCCAATCTCGGTGCAGCTTCGACCGCCGCTCCAACGAGCGCCTTGGCAACACCCTGTTTGCGAAATGCTGGATGAACCAACGCGCAAGCAATCAAAAAAACTCCCTCGCGATCACCTTGGAGTACGGGTAGCTGCTTGTAGAAACGACGTTCGTAGGCCTTTCGCATCACGATCGCCGGGGCGACCTTGAGCCATCCGACGATCTGCGATCCGTTGAGCGCGACGATTCCGCGGGCTTCGTCATTTCGTTCCTCGAGTGCTCGGGCCAAAGCGTCGGCGTTTTGTCGTGGCGCATTCGCACACACGTCGAGCCATTCGTTGTTTGTCCCGTTAAAATGCCAGAATCGACAAAAACAGGGTGAACTTGCGGCATCGAAGAGTTCTTCGAGCCCTTTGGTGTGTTCGGGTCCCGCGTGCATCGTTTGCAGTGCGTTCATTCGAAGCCCTCGGGACATCGTCCACGTGCTGGGGAGATATGTTCCCACGCTGCGGCTACTGCGCAAAGGCGACCTTCTTGAAGCGGCGGACCCGTGAGTTGCAAACCTATGGGAAGTGCAGGAGTGTTCGCCGAGGGTGTGCTGGGCTCGCACGGGACGCTGATTGCGGGCAAACCAGCAAGGCTTGCGGGAAGCGTGTAAACGTCCGCCAAATACATCGCCAATGGATCGTCGACCCGTTCACCAAGCGCAAACGCGACCGTTGGCGAAACAGGCGTCGCAATGACGTCTACGTGGCGAAATGCTTCCTCGAAATCGCGTCCCAACAGCGTTCGAACCTGCTGTGCACGCAAGTAATACGCATCGTAATATCCAGCGGACAAGACAAACGTTCCGAGCACGATACGCCGCGCTACTTCACGCCCGAAGTTCGCGCCACGCGTGCGGGCATAAAGGGTATCGAGCGTCGTCGCCGTATTCGAACGTGCACCAAAACGTAGCCCATCGTATCGCGCCAGATTCGATGAAGCTTCGGCCGTAGCGACGACGTAATAAGTGGCCACAGCATATTTCGTATGCGGCAGTCGGACCGGATGCATCGTGCACCCTAGTGATTCGAGTCCTTTTAATGCTTCTCGTACGCGCCGTTCGACTTCTGGAGCCAACCCTTCCCCAAAGTATTCTTCCGGTACACCAATACGCAGTCCGCGCACGTCACGAGTGCAGGCCCGTTCGTAATCATCAATGGGTGCGGCAAGGCTCGTTTGATCATGGGGATCGTACCCCGCGATCACTTGCAAAATACGTGCAGCACTGCGGACATCGTTCGCAATTGGCCCCACCTGATCGAGACTCGATGCAAACGCCAAAAGACCATAACGCGATACTCGCCCGTAGGTCGGCTTGATGCCGACGGTGCCCGTCAGTCCTGCGGGTTGTCGAATGCTTCCACCCGTGTCTGATCCCAATGCACCAAGAGCCATTCCTGCCGATACGGCGACCGCACTTCCTCCGGATGAGCCGCCTGGGGTACGAGTCGTATCCCAGGGATTTCTCGCCGGGAAAAACGCACTGTTCTCGTTCGACGAACCCATTGCGAATTCATCCATATTGGTTTTTCCAATGAGCACGGCGTCGGCAACGCGTAGTCGCTCGACGACTGTCGCATCGTAAGGCGGACAAAAACCTTGCTCGGGGTTTGGCGCTGAGGCGTCATTTCCGTTTGAGCGCAAAAGAATTCGCGAACCGGCGGTGGTCGGGACATTTCGCGTGCACAGAGCGTCTTTGATGGCTATCGGGATGCCCGCCAGCGGACCGAGTTTTTCCCCGCGGGCTCGTTTTTGATCAACAACCCGAGCCGCTTCGAGGGCTTCTTCACGCTGTACCGTGAGAAATGCTCCGAGCGTCCCATTTCGATTCGTAATACGTTCGAGGTACGCGGCAGCAACGGATTCAGCCGAGACCTCGCCGTGCGTGATCGACTCGACGAGTTGCGGCAGGGATCGATGACCGAGCGAGTGGTTTGTCATAACTCAACCCTCGTCGACGAAAGCAGGAACGGCAAAACCGTCCATGGACACCCGCGGAGCTTCTCGCAGCGCTGCTTCTACGGGTAAACTCGTGTGCGGCGTATCTGATCGCAGATGGGGCGTGTCGAATGAAACGTGGGCTGTCGGCTCGACGCCGGTCACATCGACTTCTTCGAGTTGTTTGACGTGGCCGAGGATTTTCCCGAGGTCTGCGGTCAGCTTGTGGATTTCATCATCGGGCAACTCGAGACGCGCAAGCCGAGCGAGGCTGCGAACGCGTGTTTCATCGATCAGAGTGGAGTCCAGTTCAGGAGTGACCATAACGCGGGTGTAGCATGCTTGCGTCGAGGGAAGGTGCTCCGGAACGCCGGTTTGCATTCTTCCCGCCAGGCAGGTCAGCGACTGGGTGTGCGCACGCGCGACCTTGGTGGAGGCATCCCCAAATAATTGCTTGCAGCTTCGAGTTTTCCAGCGGGTTGCAGCGAAAAATATGGATACGCCGGCAATTCATCCACGCGCCATAACGAATACCCGCGGCCACGCAACATAGCCGCGACTTCTCGCCCTGATTGTTCCCCCGGAATCGATTCGAACAGCACAAACGGCAAATCGCGTTCGACCACCTGTTTTGCGCCCGCCATCACTTCATGCTCGAAACCTTGCACATCGAGTTTGATGAGGCTTACACGTGTTTCGCCAATGACGCGATCCACCGTTTCGATACGCACGGTGACTTTTTCCGTCGCTTGCGTGAAGTTATGCGCAAACCCCCCGAGTCCCTGATTTGGAACATCGCTCCGAGGCATGAAAAAATCTCTCGAATCGGCAGGCTCGGCTGCGAGCGCTTCGTGATGAATGGTTACGTTTGGGGCCTGCAGCGCATTCAATTCCAGCGTTTTTCGTGGTAATGGGTTTGGCTCGAACGCCCAGACTCGTCCGGCTTTTCCAACGAGCGCCGCGATAAACGCCGTGTGGTAACCTTCGTTGGCTCCGCCTTCGACGACGCCGTCTCCAGGTTCGAGCAGTGCAGCGAGAACACCGAGCGTTGACAGTTCATAAGCGCCGCGAAAATGTACGGTCCAGCCAATGAATGACGTTGGCGCGCCAATCCAACGCGCTGAAACTCCGAAACTCTCCGGGTACGAATATCGTTTCTCGCGCACTTGTTCGAGGATTGGTTGGGGAGCGAGGGCACGCTGGAGGCGAGTAACTCCACGCGTCGGAACGTTCCGCAAAAGTTCGGCGGCAAAAAGTCGAGTTTGCGCGAGCATCGAAGGCAAGAGGTACTCTACAGAGGTTGGAAAGTCTAAGAGAGGATTTGCCCGCACTTATCTCGGGGGGTATGGGGG
>JANORL010001355.1:0-30918 GCA_031415295.1 Polyangiaceae bacterium
GCCGATATGCACATCGAGTAGGGGTTCGGTTTCTCGGTTCGGTCCCTGGGGGCACTTCTCCAAAGGTCCGCTGGGTTGCATGGTCGACGGCACGCCATTGGCTTCAAGACAACGAGGGTTGATCATGTTCTTGACGAGGTCGGGCACGGCCAATGCCAGCAATTCTTGTTTGTCCGCCATCGATCGGGAATTGTCGATGGCCAACAAAATATCGAGCTTGTTGATGGAGCTTTGCTGCAATTTTGACGTCACCATCTTCGTCGTGCAAGGCGCGGGAGTGACGCCAATCTGTGGATCGCTGCACCCCGATATCGTCGTCATCCCGAGCATTCCCAGGACGGCGCCAATACGTGAGCGATGACGTACGACAAGCATTGATGTGCACAAGACGGTGCTTTTCATGCTTGCGGTTGGAGCAAGAAAAGTACCATCTGTGCGATTTCGAAAAAAAGCGACGGCGCCGTGATTTGGATGGCAACTTGGTTGGCAGTTAGGAGCGAATCTGCCAACGAAAAGGTCGGTCGTGGTGGCAACTGCGTTTCATGTTGCTCACGACGCAGCCAATCAATGCACCACTTCCCTCACCCGCTGCGCGCAACGCGCCAAATCCGCACGTGATTGCTCGTCGGAAAAGTCGAGCCATTTGCGACGTACATCGAGCGGCATGCAATAACGACTCGGCGTCCATAACCGCGAATCGTCGGGACCCGTAAGCGGCGTGAGGTCATTCCAAATGGTCACGTTTTTATCATCCGAAGAGGTGACGATTCGCTTTCCATCGGGGCTCCATGCCGCCATGTTTACCGATTCGGACGACGACCGCAGAAAAAGCGGTTCGCCACTGCCATCCGCATTCCAAATACCCACGGTGCCATCATCCGACGACGAAACGATTCGTTTCCCATCAGGCGTGAATACACGATCGCCGCGAATGCTGACAACACTGGTATGCCCCTTGAATTCAATCGGTTTTCCCGACCCATCCGCATTCCACAGCCGCATGATTCGGTCCTGCGCACCAGTAACGACGTATTTCCCATCCGGGCTAAAAGCAGCTCCATAAAGACCGGTTTCGTGAGCAAGCACAATGGGTTCTCCCGAACCGTCGACATTCCACACTCGAGCCGTGCTGTCTTTCGATGAAGATACAATACGCTGGCCATCTGGACGAAAAGCCACAGTGTATACAATTCCTGAATGGCGCAAAACGAGCGGTGTTCCAGAGCCGTCAGCCCTCCATAAACGCACCGTATTGTCGGAGCCGCACGAGGCCAGCAAGGAACCGTCTGGACTCCAGGCGACCGCATGCACCAATTCGTCGTGACCTCGTAAGATCAACGGCTCTCCGGATCCATCGGCATTCCAGATGGCTATCGTTCGATCTTGCGCACTCGTTGCGACTCGTTTTCCGTCGGGACTCCACGCAACACCGAAAAATGGAGCGGTATATTTGAACATAATGGTCGGGATGCTGCCGTCGCGCGTATTCCATATCCGCAATGTATTGTCGTGGGCCACCGAAGCAATGCGGTCCCCCTCGGGGCTCCATATGGCGCCATAAACGCCTTCGGTATGCCCACGAAACACGTTTGTTTTCATGGTCCGCTCGATGTTCCACACATGAATGGTCCCATTACGGTCGACGGATGCGATGTGTTGACGATCGGGGCTAAAAGCTAGTTCAAAAATTTGGTTACCCGTTCGGAATTCGATCGGATTTCCGGAACCATCCATATTCGCGATTTTGAAGGCCTGCGTGTCGCCCCCAAAAGCCACCCGCTGGTTATCGGGACTCATGGTCACCGTGATTTTCATGGCGGGATATCCGGTCAGCATGACGGGTTTGCCCGATCCATCAGCATTCCATATTTTCACGGCGCCATCGTCAGCACCGGTTACGATGTGTTGTCCATCCGGGCTCCAAGCAACGGCGTGAACGGGGCTGTCGTGTTTGTCCAACAGGGTCGGCTCCGTTTTGCGGTCCACGCTCCATACACGCACTTTTCCGTCTTTACCGCCAGTCACCACTCGCTCGCGATCGGGGCTCCACGCTGCGGCGTAAATGTGCCCATAATGAGAATCAATCGGCACGACCGAGCCTGTTCCGTCAATGTTCCAAAAACCCATTGTCTTGTTCATGGCGCCCGTGAAAAGCCGTTGGCCATCGGGATGCCACGCAACCACACGAACGGGCGCGCCATGACCACGGAACACAACGGGTTCATCGGTGCCGTCTGCGTTCCATACGTGAAGGGTCTGATCCATTGAGGCGGAGGCAATACGTTTGCCATCTGGACTCCAAGCAACTGCGTAAATGCCATTGGTGTGGCGTCGATAGCTAAAAGGTTCGCCGGATCCGTCGACATTCCAAACACGAACAGTCTTGTCGCCAGACCCTGATGCAATACGTTTACCATCAGGACTCCAAGCGACCGTTCGAACGTCATCATGCGTGAAAACCATGGAGGCCAGGTCACCAGCGGCAAGGATTTGCGTCGCGAGTTCTCGCCAGCCACGCGGAATTGTTCCAGGCTCGATTTCCCGCAGGAGAGCAAGCATCATCAAAGGATCTTTTCGGAGCTGTCCAGCCGCTGCCAGACGGGTCACATTTCGCGCCCGAGCTGCACTACGTTCGGCATCGGCCTTTTGCG
Organism: Polyangiaceae bacterium; assembly: GCA_031415295.1. Lineage (GTDB taxonomy): Bacteria > Myxococcota_A > Polyangia > Polyangiales > Polyangiaceae > Polyangium. The sequence continues at coordinate 2,652 of JANORL010001355.1, forward strand.
TTTGCACCTCGTTTTTTTGTTTTTGTGTCTCGATTTCCCCAGCCTCCGCTCGTCTCGCTTCGCGATTGGATTGCAATGCCAAACTAGATACGACGAGTACGATGACGGCGAGGGAAATGAATCCGGCGGCAACTACGCTCCTGCGAATACGTCGTTCACGATCCCGCAGGGCCAACACCGCCATCGCATATGCGGTTTCGCGTGCATTTAATTCGGCCGCACTTCGCTCACCATGCGCTTTCAAAAATCGACGCGTTTCTTCGGCTGCGTCCCCGCGCCACATCAAGCCTTCCGACCGACCATTCGCTTCCCATTCCTTGGCCGCGTTACGCAATCGACCTCGAAATTGGGCATAATCATCGGCTTCATCGAGCCACAATCCCAAACGTGGCCATCGTTCGATCAACGATTCGTGTACCAATTCGACTGTGCTTTCGCCTCCGCGAATACTCTCGACGACAAGCAATCGAGCGTCGACGAGTTTGCCGAGCACCCGTTCGACATTGGAGACTTCGGCGCCCCCGATTTCCGATAATTCACGCCGCGTCGTGATGCCCCGCGTACGCTCGGGCGTGACGAGGCGCAAAATGAGCACGCGTGCCCAATTCTTTTCCGCCTCGGTCATGCTGGAAATCACGTTATCAGCGTGACTCGTGAGCGCACCTTCGACACCTCCGAATGCCCGATAACTGGATTCCGTCAGCAAACGCCGTTCGATATCGCGACCAGCCCATAACCTCGACGCCGTAAATTGCAACAATGGCAACGCCCCCGATGTGCACTCGAGCGTATCGAGCATTTCGGTGACGAGCGATTGCGATTCGAAACGATACGACGAAGCCTCGGCTGGAGCCACCAACGCTCGTTGCAATCCGCGCCGATCCAAGGGCCCCACGAGCACGGTACCACGACTGATCAATTCGGCCAAAATGGGAGAACCAAACGCAACCCGATCGAGAAAATCGTGGCGAATGGATATGAGCACGCGCACCGGGGAACTGGAATCATCAGCCACACCGGTCAAACACCGAAGAAAAGCTTCGCGTTCTTCTTCGGGGGCCAACGTATAAATTTCCTCGAACTGGTCAATAAACAAAAGCGCTCGTTCACGACGTCTTCGCGCCCGACTTCGTACCTGCACACCAAGGTATCCCGGTTCATTACGCAAACGCGTCATCATGGCTTCCGAGGGCGCCGTATCGCTTCGAACGCTCGATGGCGAATCTGCCGTATGACTCGATCGCTGCCACGAATGCTGATGCAGCATATCCGCAAGAGCAACGAGCGGTCGGGGGCCTGGGCGCATAATAAACGATTCCCACGCATCGCCACCATGCATGAGCGCCGGAATGACTCCCGCACGAACCAAAGACGATTTACCAGCTCCCGACGCACCAACAAGGGCCAACAAAGGTTGCTCGACGAGTCGAGACACGATATGTTCGACCATGATCTCGCGACCAAAAAACCGCATCGCATCGCGCTCTTGGAATGCCGCGAGCCCCGCATATGGATTGGCTTCCTCCGTCCCGTGCTCCGGTGACGATTGATGCGGCCGCACGATAGTCTCGAGGTGCTCGACCAATTCGCGTGCCGATGCAAGCCGATCGGCCTGGTATTTGATCAAGCACCGATCAATGACGGTGCCAAGTCGGCCAACCTCTGGAAACTGATCGCGAATGCTCGGCATGGGATCTTCGCGCTTGGCCACAGACTCGAGAGATTCTGGCGAATGCCATCCGAGCGGATGCTCGCCGGTCACCAATTGATACAGCATAATGCCGACGGCCCAGATATCGGTACGTCCATCGACAGGTTCACCCAACCATTGCTCGGGTGCCATGTACGCACGCGTTCCGACAATGGCGCCATTTTCCGTCAATTCGCTCAGCGATTGCGCGTTTCGAGTTTGGGACGCGCCAACATCGAGGTCCGTGTCGTCTGCCGGCGAAACTGCATCCCCAATCAATTTGGCTACGCCGAAATCGAGCACTTTCACTGAACCGCTGTCGGTCAGCATAATGTTGCCAGGCTTTAAATCGCGATGCACGATGCCCGCTTCGTGGGCAGATTGCAGCGCTCGCGCGACCGGAAGCATGAGCTCCGCCGCTCGAGTTGGCGGTACGCCAGGCGTCGAATGGCTTTCGCGTCGATTGCGCAACCAAGCCGATAGCGTAGTCCCCGGAACGTATTCGAGAATCATGTACGGTAAGCCGTCGTGTTCGCCGATGTCGTATAAAGCGACGATGTTTTCGTGCGCCAATTGTGCGGTGGCTTGTGCTTCCACCAAAAATCGGGCACTGTGCTTCCGATCGACATTCAGCAAAAACTTCAGCGCCACGCGCCGACCAAGACGAGTATCGCGCGCTAGATACACCTCACCCATTCCGCCTTGTCCGAGTTGGCGAATGAGTTCGTAGTGCTGAATCGTGGTTCCCGGAGCAAACCTTGGTCCCGCCAAGGAAGGCCGCAAAGATGGGCGTTCCGCTGCGGTCTTTGTAGCGTCTTCGTAATTGAGAGCCGGCACGGGTGAATCCGACATAACGAGACAGACTACCCGATTCGGCGAAAACACGAAGAGGAAAATCTGCCGGTCTGACAAACTTCGTCGTTTAGAACGTGTTCATCAGGCTACTACGCATTGTGCGATGTGTCGGTCGGATTTGCTCAGCTGACGATGTACGCTTTCGCGGTCCTTGCGAGCTTCACAACGCTCGCAACGCCTGATGAAAACCCTCTGGGGTTCCGTACGGACAATTTAACGACGCGGCGACGTCGAACACGTGCCGCGTCGTTACAAAGGCGGGAATTGATCGAGCGTCAGTAAATGGCGATACGCTCGATTTCGAACCAACCATCCGCCGCTGCGCCGAGCGTGTCGTTGAATCGGACGGCCGGATCCACGCGAATTCCGTTGATCATTCCTTGCCAACGTTCAGCAGGCATAGGCGGCACGACCTTCAAGTCGTAAGACAAATCCTGGAACGCAAAAAGGAACGTGCCAGGATGCGTTATGCTTCGATTCTTGTCCCACGAACCATAATTCGAATCCCACAACACCGCGGGATCGTCGTTCTGGTTGTTGTTGCTCGTCCGCACCCGTACTTCGATAGTCGTGAACCGAGTCGCATCGATGGGCTGCGGGAAGTAGTATTGCACGTTGGGATCAATGCCGGCGGCAAGTCCATTCAAACGCAATACGCCATTTTGCACGAGAGCCGTGGCCATTGCGTTTTTGTCGTTCGCCACCCAGCCTTCGAGGTCCCCGGTGTTCGAGAAGAGCCATTCGAATACGTTGTTTCCAACGACCGACCACTCGTCGAGCGATGAGCCAGGCGCCAGCGTCGCTTTCAAGCGAATGGTGGGGTACGTGATCGGATTCAGATCCCAAAGCCGAATGGTGCGGGTCGTGAATCCCGTCGAATTGCCTGGAATCACACTGTTGGGAATGAGACTGCCATCGCTATCGAGGACCTGAATCGTGATCGTGCCCGTCCCGATGACTTGCACTTTCTCCCAATATTTTTTGCCCTCGAAAAGTGCGAACGAAATCGGCACGCTGACCATCGTTCCGGTTCCCGAACTCACGTAATCGAGTTTTGCCGTCCACTGATTGGTGCCGCAAACGTTAGCATCCACTTGGATGCCCGTCGTAAACGCGATGCTTGCCGATCCATCGTTCACGAAGGCACCAACGTTGGGCATTGTGAAATTCGACGAGGACAGGTTGCAACTGTTCGGGTTAAAGGTACCGAGATTGGAGCCGTCAATATACACGGTCGCAAACTCACTGCCGCCGATACCGCCGTCGAAGTCACTATGGGCAGATATTGTAAGGGTGCCGTTGGTATTGACGGGGACGGGAGCAAGTCCTGTCAGGTTGAGCATCGCCGTACCACCATTAACGGCAATCGAGCCCGTAGCTTGCTTCGAAACGGCCGTGGACGTTGGAACTACGGTTTCCGCATTCACCGTAACGCCGCTCGAGCTGTTCATGTTGAACTGGTCGGCCTTGGTTTGTCGCCAAATGGCGGCATACTGGTATAACGAATTTATCTCCACGGCCGATGGCGGCGACCATTGGCTCCAGCGGTAGTTCGAATTGTCCTTGGCTCGGACGCGCCAGTAGTAAATCGTATTGTCGTTTAGCGGCATCGGAGGCTTGAATTGCGTGTCCTGAATCTCGCCCGTGGTCGATGGATTCGGGAACGTAGGCGCAATGTCCCAATCCATCTGGTACGTAATCGGGTCAAAGTCGGGATCAAAACTTTGCCATTGGAACGACGGCTGCTTGTCCGTCGTGAGCTTGCCGTTTGCCGGACGAATCAATTGCGGAATGCTTGGCTCCGTATTCCACTCGGGCATGTCGATGTCGTCGATCCACACCTGATTCCAGGGCACATGGTTGGGATCCACGAACATCGAGCGGCTGTATTCCCACTTGAAGACGCGATTGGGGCCGTTGGGTCCCGTAGCAGTGACGGGATACGAATACATCGTCCAGGGAGTTTGTCCAGACACTTCGGCCTGCTGCACACCGTCGATGTAGAATCTGAAGTAGTGCTGGTTTGGTTCCGTGTTTGTCTTGGTCCAGAACGTGATGTTCATGTTTTTCCGGACGCTCAAGCTCAGTGAATAACTCGTGGTTTCACCCAGCGCATGGAGCGGGTTCGTCTTGGAGCAGAATGCGCCCATGTGGCATTCCGCGGCCATGGTTTCGATACCCCACGGATTCGTGCCAGCAAGCGTGTACGGGAATTTCGAGTAATTACCTGTCTCGAAATCTTCGTCCACGAAGTACGTGGGCGTCCCATTGATACACGTCTTGGTGCCGACGAAATCGCAAATGCCGCTCAAACAATCGGTTGGTGCCGAGCAAACCTGGCCAATCATGCACTTACCACAGGTCGCACCGCCGCAATCCACGTCGGTCTCGTCCTGATTCTTCGTCATATCGTCGCAGGTCGGCACACCCGCGGGTAAACACGTATTTGTCCCGCCGGTGTTGCACGAACCGCTCATGCAATCCATGTCGCTTTGACACGTATCGCCGAGCGGGCAGTCATTGCAGGTCATACCGCCGCAATCGACATCCGTCTCGTCTTGGTTCTTGATATTGTCGTTGCACGTGCCGACTGCCGCGCACTTCATCGTGCCCGGGTCGCAGTTCATCGTGCCACAATCACTGTTATTCGTGCACACCCCACCAAGCCCGCACGGATTGCAATTCGATCCACCACAATCGACATCGGTTTCGTCTTGGTTTTTGATGGCATCGCTACACGTCGCTGCCGCAATACATTTTGCGGTATTCGAATCGCACGTATTGCTTGTGCAATCGGCATTTTGCGTACAGCTTTTGCCGATATCACACGTGTTGCAACCGCCTCCGCCGCAATCGACGTCCGTCTCCGCACCGTTGAGAATGTTATCGCTGCAGGTCGCGCCTGCTTGGCACACCATACCGGCCGGATCGCAGGCATTGCTCGAACAGTCGCCATCTTGGGTGCACGCGTTACCAACATCGCACTTGTTGCATTTGGTACCACCACAATCGACGTCCGTCTCGTCTTGGTTTTTGATCTTATCGCTGCACGTAGGCGCACCTACGTCCACGCAGGCGACAGGCGTGACGCCATCATCACACACTTTGCCATTGGATGCGCAATCGAGTAGCGCGACCCATTGCCGACAATTGCTTGTATCGGGAGCGCAGCTTTGGATGGTTTCGCCGCTACACTGCGTCGCGCCAATCGAGGGGCAACCGTGATTGCACGAACCACCACTGCCACCATCACCACCGGCGCCGCCCTGATTGGATGACGACGCCGGGGGACCACCGTCGCTACAACCAACCGCGACCGCGCTCCCAAGCAACAACACGAGAAGAGCTCCAACCTTGTTCCAGCGCATTTTACATATTCTCCAACAAAACCTGTCGTTACCGGCAAGCAGCATAATAGGATTCCGCTCAGCACGCAAGCGACTGCTTCGACGGTCGTCATTAGAATTCGTCACTATTTTGCGAACGGTTTTCATCACACGACATACAACTCGATGCCTCACCGCTCAATCCCAAGAATCTCCACTGTATCCAAGAAATTGCCCGCTCCGTCACAACCACCCCACCCGAGAATCAACAACCGATCGCGCCGGGCATCGAACAACAACGTTCCCAACACCGGCCCTCCAAAGTCGAACGCCACATTACCCACCGGACTCGATGCAAGATCAGACACTCCCGCATCCATTCTCCATCCATCGAAAGCACAAGCTGCCTTTGTGCGCGTGAAATATAGAAATGAGCACGAGTTTTCGTCCCAAATGAGCGCCGGCGTAGTCACCAGAGCCGCCGGAAACGTACCCGCCAAACCTATCCATTGTTTGGGATCACGAAGGTCGAGCGTCCATGCGCTGCCCAACGTCGAATTCGTCCCACTCGCTGCCAGAATCATCCGGTCCTGCGCTGGGTCATATACCATTTGGCGCGCCTCACCAAGCTGCACCTGTGGCGGGCCCACTTCCCCGGCAATGAGCGTCGACCAACTCTCCGCTCCGGGTCGAAGGTCCAGCGCATACGTGGCCCGATAAGCGAGTTCCATTGCTGCGTCCTGCGCATGGACATACGCGACGACAAGAACCCTTTTGTCAATCGGATCATAAGCCGCTGCTGGCTGAAAAACGGACCCCGCCGGAAAATCAGGAAGACGCTTGATTATTGCGGCATCCCCGTCAACACGGACTGTAAAAACCTGCGCCAAATCGGGACCACCCGCCGTCCCACCAATTACCACCGCTTGTTGGTTCTCCGAATCCCATATCGCCGCACCAAATGCCGGTAATTCGACCGCTGCACCTTCGAGCGACAACACGTGATGTTCGAACGAAACGATATCTAGCACCGAGATCCGCTTGGCATAGATGCCGCTCAACGCAAGGCCCCCAATGACCAACGCACGATCCGATTTGGAATCCAAAACGACGGGCCCGAGCGCGGCTGGAGCCGGCACGAGCTGCTGGCGCTCAATCGAGGCAAACTTCGGAGCCGCCACCGGAACGCATGCATTGGGGCGAGGCCGAGACTCCGTTACACCAACGTCGGCGAATTCCACACTTGGTCCACAAGCCTGAAGACTCAACGCCAGCGCTACCAAAGCGATCTTTTTCATGGATCGAGCATATACAGAAAAGGTGGGAACGGTGAACCTCTTTTGGAAAAGGTGTCAACCATCATATGAACCATTGCTCGTGCAACAACGATTGCTATTGTTATTGCGAGGTACTCCACCATGAAACGATTCCGTCAAAAAATTCCCCTTGCCTTGCTCGCTGCAACTACCTTGTTCGGCTGCTTGAACGACGTCGATGACAAGAAGTGCACCTTCTGCCCCACTCCCGCCATCATCGTCGAAAAACTTCAGCAAAACGCCATCGACAAAATCGACCTCCTGCTCGGTATCGACAACTCCCGATCGATGGCCGACAAACAGCAAATCCTCGCGCTGGCCATCCCTGACCTCGTCAAGGGTCTCGTCAATCCACGTTGCCTCGACGGCCAAGGCAACCCCGCACAAATTCAGCCAAGTTACCCGACTGATTTGTGTCCTGCCGGGACAAACCGCGAATTTAAACCAATTCTCGACATTCACATTGGCGTGACGACTTCTTCGATCGGCGGCCACGGTGCCGATTCGTGTCCCGACGTTGACACGTCGTCAGAAGAATGTGCGCCAAGTCCCAACACGACGAACAACGACCACGGCCACTTGCTCGCGCGACTCGACCAATGCGGCGCTCAAGAAGCACCGACGTTCAAAAACAAGAAGTTCCTGGCGTGGGATCCGAGCAACAAATACGGTGGTGAAATCGTTATTGACAACGGCATGGGTGGCGGCATCGTTCCCACGTTGCGCGACATGGTCATCGGCACCGGCCAGATCGGTTGCGGTTACGAATCTCAGCTCGAGTCCATCTACCGCTTCCTCGCCGACCCCAATCCTTACGAGTCGATCGTCGTCGATAACTACAAAGCCATTCCGACGGGTACGGACATGGTGCTTTTGCAACAACGGGCTGAATTCATGCGCCCCGATTCGCTTCTCGCCATCGTCATGCTGACGGACGAAAACGACTGCTCCATCAAGGAATTTGGCCAATTTTACTACGTTGGTCAATTGCGTAATGGTGCAACGCCCGTGCATTTGCCCAGGGCGCGTCAAGAATGCGCCAAGGATCCCAACGATCCGTGCTGCAAGTCGTGCGGACAAAGCCAAGGAGTGTGTCCGGACGATCCCACGTGCAAAGATCCGAATGGAGGCTCGAGCCCGGCGCTATTATCCGACACCGAAGACCACATCAACTTGCGCTGCTGGGATCAAAAGCGTCGCTTTGGTATCGATTTTCTCTATCCCACGGATCGCTACGTAACGGCTTTCTCGAACGCCAAGATTCCGGATCGCGACGGAAACGTCGTCGATAACCCGATCTTCTCGGACCTCAATCCGCAAGACGACAACGGCAACATTCGTGACCCTGGCTTGGTCTTCTTCGCCGGCATCGTCGGCGTGCCTTGGCAAGACATCGCGCGTGACAGGACGGACCTCAGAAAGGGCTTCAAGGATCCCAATGAGCTGAACAAACCCTCCGACCCGGCGAATCCCCAGAGTCCATCGACCTGGGACGTCATCCTCGGCGATCCAACCAAGAACGTGAAACCACTCGATCCGCTCATGATCGAGACGTTCCAGAAGCGTTCCGGGACCAACCCAATCACGGGCGATCCGATCGCTGACGCGTCCCTGCCGAACAACAATCCGATCAACGGTCACGATTGGACCATCAGCAACGACGACTTGCAGTACGCGTGTATCTTCCCGCTTTTGCCGGGCACCGAGCGCGATTGCACGAACATGAACCTCACGGGATGTGATTGTTCAAGCGCGACAAACAACAACCCGCTTTGCAACGCGGATCCGAACAACATGAATGCTCCGACATTACAAGTCCGGGCGAAAGCGTATCCCGGTATTCGCCCATTGCAGGTTCTTCGTAGCCTCGGTTCGCAAGGCATCGTCGCTTCCGTTTGTCCAGCGCAACTCAACGACTTCGGCGACAATGCCACCGATTTCGGTTACCGTCCTGCCATTGGCGCCATCATCGATCGTTTGAAGACGGCACTTGGGGATCAATGTTTGTCTCGTACGCTTGTTCCCGACGCGACAGGCAACGTGCCGTGCGTCATCATCGAAGCGCGAAACTCGATGGGCCAATGCACCTGTGATTCCGCCAAGGCACGAGGACCCATCAAACCGGAAAACGAGGGCGCGAAAAAAGTGGCCGAAAACGACCCGCTCGCGACCAAGGCTGGATGGGATTGCTATTGCGAAATCACGCAGACGCAAGGTGCAAAGCGCGACGCTTGTCAGAACGAACTGAGCAATCCGCCTTTGCTAAATGGTCAACCAGTCAATGGTTGGTGTTACGTTGACGCCACGACGGTACCTGCCACAGGTAACGCGGAAATCGTCAAGTCGTGCCCCGACTACGAGAAGCGCATCATCCGATTCGTCGGCGAAGGCGAAGCGGCGACGGGCGCCACGCTCTTCATCACCTGCTCTGGCGACACCGGCGGCTGAACGCATTCACCAGCCGCGGATGTTTTACCGCGACGTGAAACGAATTGCCGCCGATGGAACGGTATTGCCTTGGGGCGATGTTTTGAGTTTCCCCTTGAAGCAACAGCTCGGCGGCGGCGTATCGGACATTTTGCTCAAAGGAGACAAGATATATTTTGCCGGTACGCGTAATGGATCGACGCCGAACAGTGAAGAAATCAAAGTCGTTGCGCTGAACGACGATGGATCGTTCGACATGTCGTACGGGACTGCAGGAGTGACGCAGACGGGTTCTGTGGCTCCGCCGGAAAGGGCGGGCAGCTTTCATCGTTGGAGCGCATCAGGTCGGGGATGCGGTGTCAAGCGTGGGAGAGCGGATGCTGCTGGAGCTGACCGAAATAACGCGTTGATTCGGGAGCCGAAGTGCCCCTCCAAGGCCGACCGGTACGCGAGTATGGGGCGTTGCACGAAAAGATAGAATGGTGTCAGTCATGGCGAGGAGCGCCGGTAAAACCGATCGCCATGGACGAGGTTACGCGAGGATTGGTCTCAACCCTCGGTCGTCGTTGGGGGCGTTTGTCCACCCGAACGCGCGCCGCGACGCATGAATTCGTGCAGCACTTGAAACATCACGGTCAATTCGGGCGCAAACTTTGCTTGCTCTTTTACCGCACCATTCACACGTCGAAGCTGCTCCCACCCATCTGCATCGAATAACAAATTCGCTTGCTTGAGTATCGCGAGAACGACTTCCAAATCAATGATGACTTTATCGATCCCGTCCGCTCGCGCGCACGCCGCCAAAAGCGAAGCCGACGTCACGCCCGCAGGCAGCGTGAGTTTGACTCCGGCTTTATCGATCGCATCTGCCGTGTGCGCACCCACAAGACCAAGCCCTCGCGGCGCTTTTGGTATTCGTTGAACCTCGTCAGGTGAAAGTGTGCCGGCATTCGCTGGAGGGGTAAGCGCATTTGGGAACGCTGACCGTGACGCTGCCATGTTTGATATCCGCCATGTTGCCATCTCCTTGTGTGTTCGTGACATCGAACGAACGCGGCGGACAGTATCGCGACTGCCGGGAAAATGCAGCCTGACGTCCGTCGCAATCGTGCATTTAGGTCGCCAAACGATGCCGCGGAGCCCGAGGAAGGCTCTGGGAAGCGCTCGTCGTGCACCTCAAGTGCACTCGGCGCGGTCTGGCTGACCGCTCGCAGCGGTCCAACGGATACCTCGTCGTGCACCTCAAGTGCACTCGGCGCGGTCTGGCTGACCGCTCGCAGCGGTCTGGAGAGCGCTGGTGGTGGTTGACGCTGCGCCCGGGCGTTTATGAATCTCGGTTTCCGATGCATCGGACATCGTGCCAACGCGTTTCGCACAAAGCGAAAACGACGGCTAGTCAATTCGGCGAAACGTTCGTGGGACCCGAAGGGGTTTTTCCAGGCACGGCAGGACGCGGGGTCGGGCGTATATCCGAGCCCAAGGATGGAGCATTGACGGGAGCCGGGCCTGGCGGGACGCGCGTGCCTGGAGCCAGTCGCGGGACCGGCACTGGCTGGCCGGCGGGTGGTGTCAATGTTGGACGAGGTAGCGGAAGCGCTCCTGGTTGCACTTTTTTGCCCGATCCAAGACCTGGGCTGAGGTAAATAATCGTGGCCTCGCCGATGATTCCCACGACGACGTCCGTCACCATTTGGATCGTGTGGAGCTTCGCGGCCCCCACGGCGTACATTTGGGAAAATGTCTCGCACTGCTCGGCGTATTGCTCCAGGTCGGCTGCCGTCAAATCCACCCACGTATACCGACCTTCTTGGATCCCCTTCCTGATCTCGTCCTCGTCCACCTGGTCGTTGTCCAGCTTGCTCCAATTGTATTGAATGACACCTGGCGCGGTCGTACGCCACTCGAGGCGCACTACGTCGAAGACGTGATGAGACATCGCCAATCGACCGCATGTAGAAAAATTGACCCAGTCATAATGGCTATGGTAGCTTGAGCGGCAACGGCGGGTTCTCCATGTACAAGAGATTTTTGGGGTTGATCGGGGTTGTGCTTTTCGGAACGTTCGGGATGTTGTCAGGTGTTGCACGAGCACACCAGGATGTGATTCCAGAAGATATGATTTCGGAGGACACGCTTTCGGAAGATTGGGTTATGGAGGTTATGACTTCGGAGGATATGTATCCCGCCTATACAGAGATCCGCTGTCGGGAACCCGCAAGCAATGCGTGTGTTGCTGCCTGCGCGGAGATTTCAGCATATTGTTCGCACTACATCTTGCATCCCAAAAGGGTCGAAGGTGGGATTGGCTCGTTATACCGGTGCAAGGGCGGATCGAGGCCGACATATACGTGCAGCTACAGATTTGCCAATAGCGATACCTGCCATTTTGTGAAACCTATTGGACCCACGTTTTGCGGTTATGATGGTGGAAAATGAGCGAGAGTGACCATGACCGTGCGCGTGAAATAGCTCAGGATATATCAGAAGGGCTAAACTGTCTTGTAAGCGTGCTTCAAGCCGAGAAATCGGCTGGCCAACCGCCCGAGGGGTGTCTGGAGGCGCTCGACGACATGGACCACGCGTTTCAGGACGTTCGTGATGGCGTTCGTAATGGAGTTGTCGAGACGGATTTCGTGGCTGACGATGCCCTCATAAAAGACGTGCGAAAGGTGCGTGAGCTTGTATTGGATTGGTCCACCACAGGGCTCGTGTCCTCGGCTCTCGTGCCATTGGTTGAGGAAATACTCAACCGGATAGGCATCAACCTCGACGCCCTGGATCCGTCCGTCCGTGCGCCATCCCCAGACGTGCGGAAATAAGGGCCGGTCCCACCCCCAGTTCTTGCCCGCTTCCCGCTGCACTTGTCCCGGCGGAACCAGCTCGAATAAACGCCGGCCTTGAACATCCGCGATATCCAATTGGCAATCCTTCTCGAATTCATGGAGCGTGTAGAGATTCCCGCCCGCTTTATCCACCACATCGACAAGCTCACCGTCTTCGATTGCCTGGTGCGCCGAATGCGTTGCCGCGTAATGCGCGCGAAGCAGCGTCCGCGCGGCATACGCCAAATGAAATTGTGAGGGCCAAACGGTAAGCTTGCTTTTTTGTGTGTACGCTTCGGGAAGTTTGTTGTTGTCGAACGCGCGCGCTTTACCCGACGAACCTCCGCGCACCGTTTGTCTCATGAAATGCGCGGGACGCCGCGCGTTGGCCGTTTCCTCTGCCATCATCATTTCTGCAAATGATGTCGAAGCTGCGGGCGCAACGTGAACGGGACCGGCGGCGCAGGCCACGGTCGTCACCACAAGCCCCAAAATGGCCAACCCAATCCGCAGGTTGGTCAGGGCACCCATCATGATGGAGAGGCATAACGCGACGACAGGACGGGCAGCCTTCATCCTTCGAGCGCATCAGGTCGGGGACGAGGCGTCAAGGTGGAAAGGACTGGCACCTTTTTCCCAGCTCGCCACACCGCTCAACGGACACCTTGGTACCGCTTCGAGGGCTCTCCAGACCGCTCCACGTGCTCCTCGGCACCGTCCCGCACAAGGCAATGCCGCCAAGACATGCTCGGCGGATTTGCCCAGAAACCCCAGCGCATGCAATCGTTCGAGCCATGGAAAATAAGCGCTGCGCGATCAAACCCATACCCCCATTTCCTTCAGTATCTCGTCGTCCAATGGCTCCGTGGGCCGATCCGCGGCCAAACGCCATAACGCTGCAAGGCGCGGCGTATCTCCACACAATCCACGCCCGATTTGCGCCGCTTTCGCAATCCACAAATTTGCTCCCGCAGCTGTAATGACATTACGTTCGCCCATTTCCACAAACTTGCTTCCCAACGCCGAGAAAAAAAGGCTCAATGCATCGTAACTTCGCGCTGGCCCGCCCTCTTCGGCCGTGTAGGCACGCGGCTGCTCCAAATCCACATTGACAAGCAATTCATCCACCCCGCACACGATGAGATCGCGTTCTGTCTCAATAACGAAACTCGGCACCCCGACTTCAATCTCTCGAAATAAACGATGCGCACGATTGGCCACGCGCCAGTATGCCTCGTGCAGCGCCTGCGTAAGCGCGGTTTGCCCCTCCAAAACCAACGCCACTTCGGGGTTTTCCGCGCGCAAGATGGGAGACATCACCGGTATCGACCACCAAACGAAGTCACACGGCGAACGCCCGAGCACCGTTTGTCCCGCAGCATCCGCAGCGTTGATGCGCGCGAGCAAGCCATCGGGATCCACCGAATTGAGTGTGAGCAGGTGGCTCTCGGTCTCATCGAGCAGCGTCGCCAAGAGTTGACGAGCGGGCAGCGGCAGAACAAAACACGCCAATGGGATGTGACCAAAACGACGAGGGTCCATCATCGCGTGCAGATCACCGAAAATGATCGGGCAAGCGATTCCGCCAGGCACAGTTCCATCCCCAGAGAGATAATCCGCATGATTAACTTCGCCAGCGGACCACGACGGTACACGCGACGCGGCAGACGTGTCGAGCGCGAGTGACAAGAACGCACCATCGATCGAGACGGCGAGACCCAAAAGGCGCGCGGCAGCGTGAATGCGGTGAAACATGAGCGACCCGGGCAGATCGTCGATATCGAGGTGGACGGGCGTGTCTTGCATCGGTAGCTAGGTACGACAAACTCTTCGCGTCGTCAAAGAAATGAACAAGATGCCCAAACGATGTCCCGGTTTCCAGCACTTCGATTGCCCGAAAGGTTCCGTTGCCCGTTGACGAATCGTGCCTGGCCGTGCTGGAAATGCTTTGATTCGTTTACGGCTTGACACCCATCAAAATTCCGAAGATTCTTGCAAGTTATGTACAGGCAGCTTCGCTTCCACACGCGATCGTTGACCCTTGCACTGTCTCTGATGCTGTCGGCGTTCCCTGTTGGGTGTTCCCCAAAGCGCGAACCTGAAGTGGCATCGTCCGCCACGCAGCCCGGTTATGCCCTGGAATACCCAGCGGCCATTGAACAAAGCGTGAAAGATTTTGGTCGCCACGACGACGATGCCGGCACACTCGCCACGGGCTTTGTCGTGTATGCCAAAGACCTCAAGGCGCCCGATTGGAAGCTCGTCGCGGCTGTAGAGCGCAGCGCGAATGATGCGGGGAGGAGCCAAGCATATGTGGATCGCACCGCAGAAGTCGAAGGGGCGCGTGCATTTTTCACGGCGGAACAGGACGAAATCTCAAAAAAAGTCGGGGGATGGGTATCCTACGCGTGCAAGCAAAAAGGCGGCAATGCGGACCTATCCACCTCCGTATCACGTTCGCTTTCCGAAACCGTGACAAAGCACCTCGAAAGGCGCCTTCGCGAACGAAATGCCGCGTTTACCATGATCGATCGTCACCGGCACGACCTGACCAAAGAAGACGCCGCAGCGCTCGAAGTGCTGGCTGATCAAATCAGCCACGCGAGTTATCTCGTGCACATTGCCATGGTTCATGAAAAAATCCGCCTGCGCGCATTACTCGAAGAAGCCGAGTTGGTGAAGAAAACGCTCGTCGATTACATTGCGGAGGAACGGGCCATCGGAGGCAAAGCGAGCAAAGAGGCCAATAAGATTGAGAGCGACGCGCGAATCGACCGAGCTAACCAAGCCAAAGCAAAGATCGATGGGGCGCTCTCGATGGGCCGCGAGATGGAGCAAAAAATGGAGCCGCGTATTGTCGCGGCACAAAAGCGACACAAAGAAGCGCTCGATGCATTGGTGGCTGAGGCCGAAAAAAAAGGGAAATGACCCTCTCTGAGGCCATGATTGATGTCGTTGGATAAAACAATCGAGTGGGTCGAGGCGTTTCATGCGGTCGTCGACGAGGTCGCAGCACCCATCGAGCGAGCGAATGCAGAGCGTCTTCAGTGTCGTGTCGGTTGCGCGGATTGCTGCGTCGACGGCGTGACGGTATTCGAGGTCGAGGCCGCCGTCATTCGTAAACATTACGCCAAATTCCTCGCGACAGCGGAGCCAAGATCTGCCGGTGCTTGCGCGTTCCTCGATAACAACAACCATTGCCGCATTTACGATCATCGCCCGTATGTCTGCCGCACGCAAGGCCTGCCGCTACGCTGGCTCGAAGAAGACGACGAAGTTCCCGGTGATATCGTGGAATCGCGCGATATTTGCCCGAAAAATGTCGGCGGCGGACCTCCGCTCGAAACACTCGAAGCCGATGCTTGCTGGACGATTGGTCCTTTTGAGGAGCGCCTGGCCAAACGACAGGCCCTCGTCGATGGCGGCCGAGGTGATCGTATTGCACTGCGGAGCCTGTTTACTGGCGTAATTTCGCCTCGCCGTCTGCCGCTCGTTCGATAAACGATTGGTGACTTCACTTCCGAAGCCGAAATTCCGCGCAAGAATTCGGACACGACATTGAGAATGCATGGATGGTCGCGGCGGGAAATGGGAACTGGAGTCGCGATCGATGCTCGGGATCGCCAGCGCGTGGAACGCGGTATTTGGTCAGGCCGCCGATAGCATAGGCGCGCGAATTGGTTGTTTTGAGGAGCGCCTCACGCTTCATGCGCGCAAGAATCTTGCCGTCAGCGGGTTTCCCGTTCTACGGTGCGTTCCATGTCTGCCGACGTTCGGACCAAACCCGACAATATCACGCTCGATAGTCAAGGTACAGCAGCAGCATCCGGCAACGAAACACGTGCTCTCGCTCTGACAATTCTGTACCATCCGCGCCTCGATCGGGTTGGCGAACGTGTGCTCCTCCGTGAGTTATCCGGACGGAGCTTGGCATCTTTATCGCGCGTCGAACCGGTGTTCGCGCCCCCCGGTAAAACCGACGGCGAACCTCTCGGCGACGAACATCTGAGCCGCAAACCGATCCTGCTCGCCAGAACGCCCGACGGCAGCGTCCGCATCGATACGGGCGAAAGCAGTACCGCCGTCACCCTGCGCGGAAATCGCCTCCAGGGCGGCGCAAATCTCACCGCCGACGAAATCGATCGCGGCGTCGTCATCGAACTCGGACATCGCGTCGTCGTGCTGCTGCATTGGCTTTCGTCTGTCGACAAACCTTTGCGCGCAAGCGAAATCATTGCCGCAAGCGAACTCGTGGGCGCGAGCGATTCGCTCAAACGCGTGCTCTCGGATATTCACAACGTCGCGGACCTCGTCTTGCCCGTGCTGCTTCGAGGCGAAACGGGGAGCGGCAAAGAACTTGTTGCGCGGGCCATTCATCGGACGAGCCCACGACGAGACAAACCATTTGTCGCAGTGAATCTCGGGGCGATTTCCCCGTCGCTTGCAGTTGCCGAATTGTTTGGCGCGGAAAAAGGGTCGTTCACGGGATCCGTCAAACGTCAAGTGGGGTATTTCGAGCAAGCGCACGGCGGCACGTTGTTCCTCGACGAAATTGGCGAAGCGCCCGTCGAGCTGCAAGTCGCGCTTTTACGCACGCTCGAAACGGGCGAGATCCAGACGGTAGGCGCTTCGCAAAGTCGCAAAATCGATGTTCGCGTCATTGCCGCGACCGATGCGGATCTCGAGGACAAGGTGGAAGCGGGCACGTTTCGTGCGCCATTGCTGAATCGATTGGCGGCATTCGAGGTATGGATTGCGCCTTTGCGAGAACGACGTGACGACATGGGTCGATTGCTCGTACGGTTTCTCGAAGAGGAGCTTCGGGAGGTCGGTGAATCGTCTCGATTGGCGTTGACGACTTCCGCGGCGAAACCGTGGCTCCCGGCGTCCATTGTCGCGCGCCTCGCGGATTACGATTGGCCGGGCAACGTGCGACAGCTTCGCAACGTCGTGCGTCAATTGGTCATATCGAATCGGGGTAAGGATCGCGCGGAGATGATTCCCGCGGTCGAGCGGTTGCTCGTGCGGCAAGAAAAACCCCTGCCCATAACGTCGGGTATTGTTGCAGCGACAAAAACGCCTGTTGACGAATCTGTTGCGAATCGGCGAAAGCCTGCTGATGTGACCGAGGGCGAACTACGCGAAGTTTTACGCGCATCGCGATGGGATCTCGCGGCTGCAGCGGAGCGGCTCGGCGTTTCGCGTGCGTCCATCTATCTGTTGTTCGAGCGGTTTCCCGGTTTTCGCACGGCAAGTGATCTCGATGTGGAGGAAATCACTCGATGCCATCGCGAATTTGGTGGGGATCGGGCGCGTATGGCGGAGCGGTTCGAGGTATCGGAGCGAGCGCTGGCTCGGCGCATTCGGGAGATTGGTTTGACGTGAAGTTCAACTTTTCAGCTTGCGAGCGATGAATTCGAGCGTTTCGGATGGAAGCGCTGCCGCGATCTGCTCCGGCGTCAGTGCCGCGAGCACCTGCTCCGGCGTCAGTCCCGTGCAACGCTGCTCGAACGTCAGTCCGGCGACTCGTTCTTCAACCGTCAACCCATCGACGATTTCTTGGTACGCGATCCGAAGCTTCTCTTTTGCGAGCTCGAGGTCTTTCATGGGGTTCCTCCGAAACTGCTCCACGTGCTCATCGCGCGACACAAACGCTTCGAGGTTCGTGCAGCGATCAACTTTTCAACTTGCGAGCGAGCACCATCAGTTCTTCCACTTGCTCGGGACTAAGGCCAGCAAGGCGTTGCTCGAGCGTCAATCCCGCAAAGCGTTGCTCCGGCGTCAGTCCCGCGAGTCGCTGTTCAACGGTCATCTCGTCAGCGATTTCTTGGTACGCGGTACGAAGCTTCTGGTTGGCGAGATCGAGGTCTTTCAAGTCCATCGTCATGGGGTTCCTCCGAAACTGCTCCACGTGCTGATGCAGCAGACGATACATGCGGATATCTTCGTCGTCCAGTTCTTTCATCCGGATAAGTGCGCGCGGGTCGTTCAAAAACGCCCGCGTGAACAAATACAGCAACCGTTCGGACGGGCCAGCCTTGTACGCCTCGGAAAGTTCGACCCCGTGCAGCGGCAAACCCGCCAAACTGCCGCGCCAAAGGCCCTTTCCTACAGAGACAAACGATCCCTTCATCCACTTCACTTGATCGACAAACGACTTCGGAATCCGATCCGCAATCACCATCAGACACATCTCTTCTGGGTCGCTGACTCCTTGCATCGTCATGTATTGACCCGCGTACGCGAACAGCGTCGTCACATCGGACGCCTCGAGATCATCGGTAATCCCCTTGTATTCAATCAACGTGTGTCTTCGTAAGTAGTCGAAGATGCTGCGTAACTTGATCGCCGGCAACGCCGGTACGTCCCGCTGCTCCACGAGCACGATGTCCACGCGTTGAGGCAATCGATTCAAGGAGAATTCGCACAATACTTGTCGATCTGCGGGGGCAAACCGCTCGATGGTGAAAACCAGCAGCGGGTGCCACGCCGTGCGACGTTGACGTTGCGAATCGTTTTTCTCGTCCATACGCGCGCCCTTGTACGCGCCAAACAGGTACGCGCCAAACGGGTTGCCGTCAAGAAAAACTTGCGGCCGTCAAAGTCCCTGGACCAAGAAGGCTGTAGACCGGTTCGTCGTTGTACCCGAAAAGCTGAGGCGGGGGCAAAACGTTGGTCGTAAAACGTGTGCACGGAGCCCGCAAGGTGACCGCGATGCGTTGAACGGCAGGTTTTTCTCGTCGAACCCACGTACATTTCACGGATTCGCCCGCGGCCGACCCACTCGCACACGCAGCGTCGATGACGCCGGCAAGGGTCGAGCAACGATGGTCAATGTCGCGGCATGGTCTTTGTCGACAGACCACATTGCGCTGCCGGTCACCTTGCCGTCAGCCACGCAGCCAAGAAACGATTCTTCGGCCTTGCACTCATCCGGCACCACGAAACTTCGTTGCATTGGTTTGTCGTAGAATCCAGTTAACGCAGTCTCGGTTTTGCGAAATACGCTGACCCAGCCTCCCGCGTCGTTTGGCGGGGCGATCTCGATCTCGACACTCGAAAGCCCTCCCTCGCCAAACTCGAGTTCCGCCGAAGCGGCCGAAATCGCCGTGGTTGGTGTGCCACTGCAGCGAAAAACCCCTTCGGCGTCGCTCCATTGGTGCCCTGCCTTTTGGCAGGCCGCGGCGGCATGCGGTTTCGATGTGCCGAAAACAAAGCCAAACGCATCCCGAGGCGTGGATGGCGCGCCAGCGCGTTCTCCGGGTTTCCATACGCGGTTGGAAGCCGCACGCGAATTCGACGCTCGAGACACCCTCTCGGCAAATACGCGCTCGTTGTGCGCTTCGACCCCCTTGTCCATGCTGGAATCACTCCAGATCGCCAGAGGAATCGCAACGACGATGGCTCCGGCACCCACAGCCGCAAGTTTCCAATTGGGCTTGCTGTCATTGGACAAGAGCTGCCCGCCTGCCCACGTACCAACGGGCCACCCGACCAGCGCGCCGCCGGCAGCGGCAAGAAGGGTCGAAACCACCCGCAACGCGCGCGCACGTCCCACATGCGGCGCCGCATTCGGCTCCAACTCGAGCTTATCCGCCATGTCCCCCGGATTGACTCCAACACCGTCCTGTGTGTATCGCGGGCCGAAAAACGCCTCGCTCTTGTCAATCGATCGGGACGCGTCCACCTTCGGTAGCCAACTGCCGCAACCGAAACAACCAATCGTAATCGCCGCCATGACCGTGTAATTCGTCGTTTTCATCGTAGTCTTTCGTTTCATGCTGCCTGACGTTGCAATCGCAGTAATCGTTCGCCATCAGATTGGGGGAGGCCCGCTGCGGATACAGCCACGCTCGCAGGCCTCCAGCAGCCCCTCGCAGTTACAGGCCCGGGACCTGCACGGGGCATAAGGAAGTGCCCTACGAGAAGCCGCCGTGCCCCCCAGGGGACGTGTGCGGGCCGGGGAGTCCACCAGCAATGGACTACGATCCGCCCCATGTCGTGAAACTCAGCCAGTTCTTCGTCGATCGTAAGGGCGCGGCTGGCGTGAAGGAGATCAGTTGCCAATGATTGGCGCGGGCGCGAACTCCGCTGCTATTCGTCGCCGAGATTGGAGATGTCGTATTCGCCGTCACCGCAGATCTGGACGCCGTCTTCGCCGACACTGCAGATCTTGACCGCACCATATTTGGCGTAGCTTTCCAGGCGAAGTTTATTCAGGTGCGACCCCGTCCGGGTGTTCCCGGAAATCATCGTGTCGACGCCGAAATCGAGGTCGAAGTGGTCCTTAATCAAGGTCTTCTTCTCGGTGATGGTACCGCTAAGGAGCGTGGTGCGATCCGAGGGCGTCAGAAGGTAATCCCACTTCACACCGTTGGCATCCACCGGATTGTAACCGTTGGCGGTGAACTGCACGGCGACCCGGTCGTTCCCACTGGCCACGATGTAGTCGAACCTGTTGCCCGTGTAAGTAAAACCATTTCCCAACACCTCGTCTCCCGGAGTGATGTCGTTGAAGACGGCCTGCTCAATGAAATGGCGATTGCAGGTGGCATTGGTAGAGACAAACGTACACGCCTCCACACGCCCAGACTCGCAGCCGGCGCGGAAGCGCACATAAGCACCCGTGCAGTCCTGAAAATAGGAGTCGAGAACCTGAAGGTCTTTGGGACCATAGCTGTGGTAAATCATGTGAGCGCTACCATCCACACCGACGCGTACAAATTCACAGTTCCGGGTGGTTACTTTGTGCGTCCTTTTGTGATGAACGCCCATCGCTCCGTAGTAGTTTTGATCCAACCCGATAAAGCTACAGCCTTCGATCATGATATTCTTGGTTTCTGCGGTGCTGTTGGCGCCTGAATTGATGACCAGGCTGTAGGCGGTTTGTTTGGCCGCCATAGTGACATCATCTTCCCAATGCAGGTGTCGCAGGACAACGTTGGTGGCATAGTTGAGGGTGATCGCATTGCCGGTCATGCCATCGGCCGCCGAATTGTTCTTCGTGAAAACCGTGGCCACAGGGCGCGCTCCCTCCATGATGAGGACATTGGAGGCATCGCCGATATTGGTCAAAGTGAGGGAGTCTGCCGCGGAATTGATGATGTAATCGCCTTCCGCTAAAATCACCTTCACCGATTGCGTGGCCAGTTGCGTGTCGGCCGCTGCCCAAAAGGTGACATTATTGTATTTGGCCGCATTGGCCGCACTCGATCCGGTGCCTGTCCCCAGCGCGGTGGGGGCCACATATTGGGTGAGATAATTTTCCTTCAGATCGAAATTGTCGAAGTAGGCCACCCCGATATTGCCTTCCGCGATGTAAGCCAAGACCTCGCATTCCACGGCGTTTTCAGGAGCTTTGCGCGTGACACTTTTGTTCACCCACACGCCAGGCGAGGAACTCGAGACGCTAACGGAGTCGATTTGGATTCCGGCTTTATCATAATATTTGAGATAAAGCTGAGGAGCCGACCCTGAAGCGCGGTAAATATCCGCCGATGCCGTGTAGCTCAGGTTCGGAGTCACGGGAATCCGGGTCCTCGCGTTGGCCGATTGAGTGGTGGAGGCGTCCGCGAGTTTCATCACATTGTTCGCCGCGTTGACGGGATCCTGCGCGACGGATACCGGCTGGCTGCTGGAAGCCCACTTCTCCCAGTTCATGGGATAACTGGCACTGACGACATCCAGGCTCATGTCAGGATTGTCAACCAGGCTCTGCGACGGAGAGCGGCGGAAGGAAACTCCGTCAAAATAGACTGTTCCCACCGCGGCCATATGCGAGTAGCAGATCACCTTCGCATAGATCGCCGTGGCGGGAGCCCGGCCGGAGACGGAGACATAATGCCAGATATCGAGGGAACTCGGTGCTCCGGCCGAGAAGCTGCCAATCTCGCTCAGGGCCGCGTCGTAATACTTAATGTAAATCGATCCGCCACTGGTGGTTTCCGTTCGTCGAATAAATGCCTCAGCCGTGTGGAAAACGCCGGGAGTTACGGGCATAAATGCCTCCGAACGCAGGCCCTCGGCTTGAGTATTGCTGCCATCGACAAGCTTTAAGGAATAGTCGCCGCCTTTAAAGAGCGAGGCATCCCGGCTCACCGATCCCCCGATCGAGATATGCGACCGAACCCAAGCGTTGGGGACTCCAGAGTTAGTGAGCTGTTCAAAGCCACTATTTTCCAGGACATTCACCTGTGGCGTGAGCGTCTCGCCTGCGTAGTTTACCGTATTGACGGTCGCGTTGCTGATGTTGGAAGCGGAGTAGCCATAGACGAGCTCCTGGGAGGCCGTAGCCACGTTCTCAATCGGATCGGCAGAGCTTTCATCCAGCTCATCCATTTCGCTCTCCGTGCCCGCACACCCAAAAGAGCCGATCGAAAGTGCAAGGATTGTCGTACCGAGGACGCCGAGATTCGTTTGACGGTAATTCATGACGTAAACCTTTTCTTCGAGGATACGCGCATCGAAACGCACGCTTGAATTGCTTGACGACCACCAGAGCAGCTTCCGTGCCAAACCGGTTCTCGGGTATTTCGGCGGAGAAAGGTCTTACGCGCTCATCCTGACGTCAGCGAGACGTCAGCGGAGCAGTTTGGCGTCAGCAAAGGAGAATTGATGCGACAGGTGCGCACGAGGCTCTCCAGAAAACGAATGAGATGACTGCAAGGCGATCGCAACACGTTGAGGAGCGCATTCGGGGGCCCCGGATCCACATACCAACGCGTTGAAGAGCGCATTCGGGGGCCCCGGATTCACATACCAACGTGTTGAGGAGCGCATTCGGGGGCCGAAGATGCGCACCCAACGACGTGGAAATGGCGTTCCAGGGCCCCGGAAGAACGAATCCGCGGCTTGGAGGGCCCTTTGCGCGAGATTCAGGCAAGCGTACGAATGTCACACCGGGACTGATGTAGAGCGGAATGCGTGAGTTGGCGACGATAAACAGGTTCTCGAGCGTAATGCGGGTGGGGGCGTTGGCGCGGGCTCGCTCGACATGGCCGTTGAGTTGCGATGAGGCCTTCAGATCGACACCTTGACCGTTGGTCGCCATACCGTAGATGCGCATGGATCCATTGATATGGCAGTCCTGTACCGTCACATCGGTCGGCGGGCTGAAGGTCACAAGGCCCGCTGCGTCAACGGTACGCTTGGACTTGATTTCGATCATGTCCTTGTCGGCGTTCATGGTCCCGACTCCGCCGTCGAGCGTGGCACCGTTGCACGCGATATGAATACCGGAGGCTGCGGCGTGAGCTTTCGAAGCAGGCCGCTAGGGTACCGGCTGCTGGCAACAGTAAACGCGCGGCTCCATCGGTTTGATTGGGCCGATCATTTCTCCGCCCTTTGGCTCGCATTCTCCGGGCTTGTTTTCGATCCAGTGTGCTTCGATTGATCCGAGGGGAAGCCAAGCGGCTCCAAAGTCGGTGCATGAAGCATTGTTGTAGACCGGAAACTCTTTGAAAAGCGGGTTGCCGCTGCAACTCTGCTCTTGATACGCTGAGATCGAGACGCTGCATTGTGCGTTTGCTGGTTCTCCGCATTCGCACGGCGAGCATTCGACCTTTCCCTCCACGGGCTTATGAAACAGGAAGCGTTCCGGGTAGTCTGCCGGGCATTGTGGCAATGCGTCTTCTTTAACGGCGGGCAGGTATTGTATGCAGTGGCGGAACTGCGGCGGGGTTGGATCGGTGTCGGGGATGCATATTTCTCCTGCGTTCGCACAGCTTCCCTCGGCCGTTCCGTCGCATGCCTTCGCGGCGTGCTCCCAATATATGCCACCGGCAAAGGAACTCGGCTCGGCGCGTAGGGACGGCGGCGGGATTTTCGGCGGGGCGCTAGGGGTGCATGCCGCGACGGTAGCGGGCTCGAGGGCGATCGAGCGGAAGGTTCCGGCGGCCATGACGGCGGGCGATGCACACGATCCATCCCATGGCGCGGATGCTTCGTATACGGTGCCGATGCCTGCGCATCCGTTGTCACTATGGACAGAAATCCCGTTTGGCAGGATGCACGCGGCGGGGCTGCAAGTGCACTTCTGACACTGCAAATCTACGTTCAAACCTTCGAGTCCCGAGTAAAAATCGATCGGTGCGTGCTCGGGGCATTCGGGTTGCTCTCCGTCTTCGCCAATCCACATAAGCACAGGCGATTCGCGGAAGTCCGCGGGCGGGCGGGCAACGCATTTGCCAGCGCATGTGTTCGGGTTCGTTTGGGGGTTAATGCCTGGGCCTCCACCAGTCCCGCAAATCGGCTCGTTTTCGGGCGGGCCTCCATCCGGACAAATGATCTCCCCTCCGCCGGTGTTAAGGCCGCATCCGGTGGAGATGACGGTGGCTGATGAAATCGCGACGGTCATAGCAAAACCTCCTATTGCTATGCCGTGGAATCGTCCGAGCATGTGTGATCGTTCCTTTCGTGCGGTTTACCTAAAAAACTCGAGGCCCAAAGATAAAGAGTAGAGAAAGCTTCCGCCGGTCCATAGCCGTTCCGGTGCGTTGGGTTTTCGGACGCTGAGGCTTGCACGCTCGGTTAGCGCTAGGCCGTCGAACGTCGCAAAGATGTTAAAATTCTTGCCGGCGGCGTATCTGACCGTCCCTGCTACGCCAAATCCGGGCACGATTTGCCCGATGGTGTCGAAAGTAGCTGGTGCGATGGGTCGCGATTTGATTATGTTCAGGGATGCCGATCCGCAAATATGCAGCCACTCGAATTCAAGGCACGGGCTCGCGATGGCTTGAAAAGCGAACAGGTCCAGCGGGGCGTTGGACAGCGGGCGCGACGAATACGCCGCGCGCGCGGCGATCGTGATTGGCAGGTTTCGCAAGTAAAAGGTGCTCGCGGCGGCGATTCCGTAGGCCGCGGTGGGGTTCGTGCCCCAAAGTACGGCGGGAGCGATGCCCCAAGTGATCCGGTTTGTTGGGGGCGCGGCACTTACGGTTAGGTTTGTCGGCGCGTCGGGCCTTGCAACGGTCAAAGTAATCGGGAAGCGTTTGCCCTCGGTGCACTCGATCGGGAACCGGAAAGCGGTATTTTTGAAGTTGCCGCTGATAACGTGAGATCCGCCGCTCACTGTGAACGTCCATTTGTAGCACGCGGATAATTCGCGTCCATCGTCCAAGCGCATCGTCGCGGAGGGGTCGTCGGTGGTGACTTCGACGGTGCATCGCTCATCGTCGCGGACCGGCCGGTCGTCGGCGCTCGAGATCGCGGCGCTCGTCGCGATGGCGGCGCTAGCTAGAAAACCGAGAGAAGCACGACGCATACGCGCGACTGTACACGATCTCCAAAATTTTACAAGGGAAAAGATGAGCAAGACGAACCCCGTGGACGCACCAATTTGACGAACCCGTGGACAACGAAAAAAAGGCTCCGGAACCTCTCCGGAGCCTACGACCGGCAAATCAACTGCTTGCCAGTTGGGTTTTACAGTGCAATCGTGGCGTTTGTCAACGCTACAGATCGCTGGGCGCGGTGACTTGCGGGGCTGGCTCCTCCGGGGCCTTGTCGGTGGGCTCGTCGTCGCTAGAGGTCAAGCTTGGGTTGCTGCGCTCCATCGATGCAACGAAAGCTAGCAGGGCGATCGCGACGACGGCGATGGCGCCAAACGCAGCGGCGGCGGCGAATTGGTTCAGTGCGGCGTTCACGATGGCGACGAACGCGCAAAGGGTGCAGAGCACGATCGTCGCGGCTCGAGTGTTCCGGAGTTCTTTCGAGAGGGGGATCTTCATGCCGCGCGTTGATAGCGGGGTCACGGTGGATTCGCAAGGGTTGTCTGACGCTGCGCGTCAATTGCGCTCGAGTCGATGATTTGTCGGCGGGTCAACTCGCGTCGTCATCGAGCAAGGCGGCAAGGGCGCGGCGTGCTCTTGCGGCGCTTTTCGTGTCTCCTGCTGCAATGGCGCGATCGAGAGCTGCGCGGAGGTGCGCAGTTTCACTCTCTAGGGTGTCCGGTGTAGTCGCAAACTGCGGCTGCATTCCGTGGGAATCGATCGACGCGCCGAACGATTCACCAGTGCGCGGGCTGGAATCGATCGGTGATTCGATCGGCGGGGTGATTTCGGGGGGCATATTGGCGGGTGTCGCGGAGTGCCGCGTGTGAAAAACCCGCGAAAAACCGCTGCATGCACCCCCCTTTGCCGTCGGGGCTCCACGCCGCCCAAACGACTCCATCATTATTACCACGTAAAACAAGCGGCTTGCCCGTGCCATCGGCATTCCAGACCCGCATGGTCTTGTCGAGCGATGCCGAGACGATGCGCTGGCCGTCGGGGCTATACGCCACCGTACCAACCCCATCGTCATGGCCACGCAACACGAGCGCTTCGCCTATGCCGTCGGCGTTCCAGACCCGCACCATTCTGTCCCCCGATGCCGAAACGATGTGCTTGCCGTCAGGGCTATACGCCGCAGAAAACACCGCTCCATCGTGCGGGAGCACCACATGCGCCACCCCGGCATACCCCGCCGCCCGCGTGTTCTCCTCCCATCCTCGTGGCAATGCTGGACCTGGCTCGATTTCGCGCAGCAATGCGAGCACCGTCGTCGGATCATTCTGATGCGCGCTCGCCGCGGCCATTCGTTCCGCATTGCGGGCCTGTGCGGCACTGCGCTCCACTGCGGCATTCTCTACGTCGGGCGGCGAGGTCGACGCCGACGCCGAAGCTACGGGCGAAAGCTGCACGTTCGGCGTCCTTTGCGAAAGCAATGCTGCACCTCCCCCCAAGGCCGCAATCCCTCCGACCATCACGAAAGCCAATGCAGTCCGCGGTGCTTTGCCCGCTGCAACGAGCGGTCGAGGACGCAATGGCACATCCACCTTCGTTGGCACCTCGTCGGAGATCCCCGATATCACAACCGGCTCGGAAGGCGTTGGCGCAACCGTATCGAGCGTCGTCAATGCACGTAATGCTTTGGAAGCTGGTTTCTCGAACTTCGGAGCAATGACTAACCGTTCCGCTTCTCCAAGAGAAACGAGCATTTCTTCCGACAAACCAAAGCCGTCCACAAGCAGCGGTCGAATCGCCTCGAACATTGCCGCAGCATTCTCGAAGCGATCCTTCGCGTCTATCTGCAACGCGCCATCAACAATGGCCGCGACCTCGGGCGGAATCCACGGCGCAAGCTCTTGCACAGCCGTCGGCGCTTTCGTGCAAATCGCCATCGCCAGCTCCACCAGGTCACTCGACGACGCGTGTATCCCCTGCCCCGTCAATGCACGATAAAGCACCCCACCAAGCGACCAAAGATCCGTACGAGAATCGACATACACGTGGGCAAAATGTTAGTGGTAGAACGTATCCAAGCCCCCTACAAAGCGTCTACAACATGTTGAGGAGCGCATTCGGGGGCCCGGAAGCAACGTACTCACGCGTTGAAATGCGGATCCAGGGGCCCAGGATCCAAATCTCGACGGGTTGTTTTCTTGCGCCTGGGCCTCAGGAGACGCATTGAACGATGTCAAATTGGCTCTGCACGGCCCCGGAAGAACGAATCCGCGGCTTCGAGGGCCCGTGGCCGGGTCAATCGGCGTCTTTGTCGTCTTTTTTGGACCCGTTGCGGATCTTCGGGAAGAACTGGTCCGCTGCTTTGCGCCCAAGTTCGGCGAACAAGATACCATACACTTTGTTCATGAGCCGCTCCCAGGATTCTTCAGCCGCTTCGAGACGCGTTTTGGCCAGCGATTCGTCCGTTCGCGCCGTCGTCAATGCTGCTGAAGCGTCATTGAAGGCCACGAGATCCGTATCGATCGCGCTAATGCTCGTTTTGCGGATTTCATCCGTAGCGGGCAAATGTTCGGCGAGACGGCTTTTGAATTCGTTGTATCGTGCCTCT
>JANORL010001356.1:0-5589 GCA_031415295.1 Polyangiaceae bacterium
GGCATCTTTCCTGACAGGGGTTGAACGCGAAGCGTTCAACCGGCTTGCAAGTCGAATTTCTTTATAGGGGGGTTGGGGGGTGAGGCGCGGATCGAATCAACGCGTCGCCATTGTCGTGGCGATACCGAGCGGCGATGAAGGCGGTGTCGTTGCCGATTCGTTGAGCGTCCACACGAGTTCGCTGTTGCCTTGCGCGCCGGCAAACCGCAACCCCACCCACGTGGCTTGCGGAGAAATCGTGGGCGCGCCACTCGCTTTCGCATGCGGAAAACGAATGCGAAACGCTAGTCGATAGGTGTTGTTGTACGGGAAGTACGTTCGTTCGACGGCGTTGGGTTTCTTGATCGCGATGATCTCTTCGGGCGCCGTTTCGTTTCCCGTATCGTCGATGAGCCGCACGATCCACGCGCTGTCGGGTCGGGTCAGATCGTTGTACCGACGTTCGCCACCATAAAGCGCGACGAAAAATTGATGATGCTCGTGTGTTTCATCGAGCGTCCGCTCGAGCAGTTTCTTCCGTTGTTCAATCGTGAGCCGGTAGTCCTGCACGTACCGCACGACGTACGCCCAACGGAAATCCCAAGACTCGAACGTCGCTGTTGCCGTCAGGTAACTCTCGAGCTCCGAGACGGCAAACAGATCGCCCGAACGCGTCCATTTGCGTAGGACAGTCTCGTAGTCTGTCGCGACGTACTCACGAGGCCCTTCTGCCAAACTCACGTATTGTGTTGCGCACGCGCTCGTCGAAGTGAGCAACAAGGTGATGAACAGCGGTGAAATCCACCGCATCATTTCAATCCCAACTTGAGGTCCTTGAAGACGGTCACCCACAACGTGAGCGTGAGAAGCATCAAGACGCCGGTGGCGTGAATCCATGCTTCGACACGCGCATTCGGACGTCGTCGCGTCGTCGCTTCGTACGTGAGGAACATCAGTCGCCCGCCATCGAGCGCTGGGAGCGGCAACAAATTAAACGCCCCTAGATACGCCGACAAAGCGCCCAGCAAATGCAGGCCGTACGCCGAACCTCGTTTGGCGGCATTGGCCACGTGTTTCACCATGCCTACGGGGCCCGACAGTTCGCCTTCGACTTTACCCGTGATCAATTGTCCCAGACTCACGACGAGCATTTTCACGACGTTCGCCGGTTCTGTTATCGCAAGTCGCGTCGCCTCTTGTGTCGTGACGGGCACCCGTTGCTCGAATGCCGTGACCCCGATACGACCTCTTCCACTCTCGTTCGCTGGCGTCATCGGGATCGATACGCGCTGTTTGTCGCGCTCAACCACGACCGTGATCGCTTGGTCGGGCCGCTTCGAGATCTGCTCGGCCATCTCGTTCCAGGTCTTGACTGCCGTGCCGCCAACTTCGACGACCTTGTCGCCTTCGTGAATGCCCGCCTTGATCGCGACCTTGTCTTCGAGCGGCGTGACGTACGCCTCGTTCGACGGCACGCCACCAATCATGAAAGCGCCGAAGAAAAACACCGACGCGAACAGATAGTTGGCGAGGGGGCCGGCGAAGATCGTCGTGATGCGTCCGATCAAACTTGCATTTGCGTAACTGTGTTTGTCGTTCTCATCGTTGTCTTCGAACGGATTCATGCCGACGATCTGCACGTACGCCAGGAACGGGATCATCGCGACTTGGTAGATCGTCGGGCCGTGTCGCTCAGGATCGTGTTTCCACAAGCGAATCTTGATGCGATCGGCTCCTGTGGTGAACCAAAAGTAACCGTCTTTCGGGACAATCTTGAAGAACGTCGGGCCAAACCCGATCGACACTTTCGTCACGTGCATGCCGAAGGCGCGCGCGGCAAAATAGTGGCCACTCTCGTGAACCACCATCAAGAGGGCCAGCCCGAGAATCCCGACCAGGTACCATCCAGGAGCCATTCGACCCGAGTCTACTCGGGCCGTCGGCGATTGGCACGTGCGTGATCGTTTCTCAACGCAGCAAAAACTTGAAAGATGTGCGGATTTTCAACTGCCGACGTAGAACGATACGCCCACGCTGAGCCACGGACTGCCGGCCCGGACCGTCAAGGCGATGGAGTCGTTGAAGTGGAATCGAGTTCCTAAGAACACCGTAGGATCGAGCCACACGTTGTTGAGGAATCCGTCGCTGCGGACGATGGCACCAGCTTCCGCAAATACGCTCCACTTACGCGTCAGGTAAAAGTTCCATTGCAAGGTCACTGGTGACCAAAGCTCGAAACGATTCCGGCAGTAGTAACGGCAACTGTTGGTGTCCAAGCCGAACGAGATCGCGATCGAGTTGTTGATGCTCTTGACGAACATCGGATCGGCAATCTCGATCGATGCGCGGAATCCACCACCTACTTCCGTATTGCCATAACCCCGACCGTAGGAGTTTCGACCCCATCCGGCGCGGTAGAAGATGAAGTTCAGGTGCGGTTCGAGTTCCACGCTCTTGCCCGGATGCGATCCAGGGCTCTTGATGATCCAATCGACGGCAAGTGCTTCCGGAGCTGACGCGACGAGCGCTCCAACGGCGATTCCCGCAGACAACAAAAGCTTCTTCGTACGTGTCCTCATGACTCTTTGGTATCAGCAGAATGCTTTCCATGGAATGGTCCGAGTGCCGCAAACTCCGTGCTTCGCTGGTCACTCGCCGACCCATCCGTGCCGTCCACGCCACATGATCGTGATGACTTTGTGTGGCAACCACTCGCATACATCCGTTGATCGCGGTGCATTTCCGCGGTCGACAAAACGCCCTTGACCTGAACGACATGCGATTTGCAACGATGCCATTTGCGTTTGCGTTTTGCGTCGTCGTTACGCCTACGTTTTCCGAGGTTCGTGCGGACGAACCTGCACCTATCGATGTCATCGTGCGTGGATCTTCCGCGCCCGCATTCGTATCGCGTGCATCGATCGATGATCGAATGCGCGAACCGATCGATGCGGCTTCGATGCTCGCCGAGTTGCCCAGTGTGCACATCCGACGTCTCGGCGCGGATGGAGCGCAGTCGACGATGTCGATACGTGGCTCGGCATCGTCGCAAGTGGGCGTCTTGCTCAACGGCATTCCGCTCACGAGCGGCGCGGATCCCACGTTCGATGTTGGTTCTCTTCCGTTGTGGCCTGGTGCTTCGTTTCGCGTCTTCCGCGGCTTCGCACCGGCTTCTTTGGGCACGACGGGGTACCTCGGAGGTCTGCTCGTCATCGATCCGCCGACGTCGCTCGCAGGCACGCGCACCGATGCTCAGCTCGTCGCGGGTTCCTTCGGCACGCTCAAAGCTCGAGTAGGCACTGCGCGAAATGTTGGTCCTGTCAAACTCGGCGTGGGTCTGTTCGGATCGCGAACCGATGGAGATTTTCCGTACGACGTGCCCAATCCTCGCACGGACAAACTCGAAACGCGCACGCGTACGAATGCCGAAGCGATGAGTGCAGGAGCGATCGGTCGTGCCCTGCTCGAACGTTCGTGGGGCTCGGTGGGCGCGACGTTTCTTGCGGATGCGCGACATGTGGGTTTGCCCGGGTCCGCCAACTTTACGACGATGTTCCCCGGACTCGATACGCGGCGTTTCGTGGCTGGTATCGACACCACTTTTCGTATGGGTGCGTCGGCGTCATTGCGGGCGCAGGTGTGGGGACGCAGCGAGCGTTCACGATTTGCGGATCCATTTGGCGAGATTGACCCCACGCGTAGTTCGAACCTTGCCGAACAATCGATTCTTGCGGCTGGATCGTCGGTTGTATTGCGCGGCGTTCGTCTGGGTCCTGCTGCCATTACGATTTTCGTGGATGGTCGTGCCGAACGACTTTTGCCCACGGAAGGCGTATCGGTGCTTGGCGGCATCGATGCGTCACGTATTGCTGGTGGCGCGGGTATCGAAATCGAAAGTCGCGTGCGTTTACCATTGCGTATTTTTGTTTCAGGCCGCGTCGATGCGCGACGCGATAACGTTTCGGGTGTGGTAGTCGCCAATTTACCTGACAATGGCGTGGCGACGGACGTCATTCCAAGCGGACATATTGGGGCTGCTTATCGTATGGGGCCAGGCGCAACGATTTCCACGCATCTAGGTTTTTTGCGACGATTCCCGAGTTTCGCCGAACTGTACGGTGATCGTGGCAGTCTCGTCGGTGATCCGCGATTACGCATTGAAAAGGCATTGTCGGCAGATTTGGGCGTCCAAGGCGATATTCGTATAGGCCGAGCGGTTTTTTGTTACGAAGTGGCTGGGTTTGTCACAGACGCGCGGGACCTGATTCTTTTTTTGCCGCTCGGATTGCGAACGTTTCGTGCGAGTAACGTAGGCGCGGCGCTTTTGGCGGGGGCCGAAGGGTCTGCATCGATCGTTGCAAAAAACCTGAAAACCACATTGAGTTATACGTTTCTTTATACGAACAACCGCAGCGACGATCCACTTTCTTATGGGCAACCTCTTCCTGGCCGACCCATTCATGACTTTTCGTACGATGCGTCGTACCGTATCGGCCCACTCGGTTTGCGTTATGGTGTCGATGCTTTGGCTGGTACGACTGTCGATACGGCAGCAACCATTATCGTTCCCCCAAGGTTTTTTCATGGAGCAGGTTTGTCCCTCGATATCCCGCGATTTTCCGGATTGCGGCTGGGCATTGAAGTGCAAAACCTTTTTGATGTACGCGTCATGCGCGTGCCTTCGCCTTCGTTGAATACGCTCGTTGCCGTGCCCGTGAGCGATTTCCTTGGTTTTCCGCTGCCAGGGCGTTCGTTTTGGATGACGTTGCGATTTCGAGGGCGATGATATGCTCGACCTCGTGTCGTGAGACGGCTCGCCATCTGCCACAAAAGGTGCTGCCGCCAAAAGGTGCCAGCCACTTTTGGGACAGCCACTTTTTGGACAGCCCGCACATCCACGGAAGACCGTCGACATCGTCCCCGCAGACGCTATGCGACACGGCGGGTCGGGCGTTGTCGTACCGTGCCGTCATGTGTCACCGCACAACATGCGGCGGGACGCTTATATCCGTATTGTGCAGCCGCGCAACCATGGCGCGGACGCTCTTGTACGTATTGCGTCACTGCGCAGGCCCGTCGAGGATGTTCATGCCCGTTTTGCGTCGTTTTGAAGGGATGGTGAAAACGTACGCGCCACGTCTGTATCGCGGCGCAATGACGCGGAAGCGTATCCGCCATCATTACGCGACGTGAAAGGCTTCAGGTGCCGTCGTTATCGTCGTTCGTCGACGATTCACGTTTGCGAAGGCGTGGGAAAAGGCGATCGGCTGCTTTGCCGAATTTCTTTTGGGCGTCGAGCCAATTTTCTTCATAGGCGCGACGTAATGCCGCTTGTGCCAATTCGTCTTCTGCTTCGGCGAGTTTTCGGGCGCGGAGCGTATTCTCGAGATTCTTCTGGGCGTCGTCGATTGCGATTGCACGCGTTTCTAATTCCGCCGCGAAGTTGAATAGCGTATGGTTGGCGCCGAGATGTTTTGCGCGTGTGCCAATCAATCGGCATGAGGCAGCGGACGTCGTCCCATTGCTGGCAATGAAATCGCTGAAGCCCCCTTCAGGGTAGAGCTGCGCAAAGGCATTCTCTCCGGGCGCATCGCGATCATGCTGTTTGGC
>JANORL010001357.1:0-1521 GCA_031415295.1 Polyangiaceae bacterium
CCTTCCCCTGATGGCGAACGCTGATACGAGCCATGCGCCGACAAACGCATCGCGCCGATGTCGACTTCACCTTCGTCAACACGCACAGACGATCCATCGAGCATGAGCTGAGCACGAAGTCGGAAAGCGAGATCGAGTCCCGCAACGGGATCGTCGGACAAACTCCGACTTTGGAATGAAATATTTTGCGCGCGGCCTTGGCCATCGACACGCAGTTCTTTTCCATCGGCAGAAACAACAACGTGCGAACGCGTAGTGAGCGACGTCTTCGCCACGTCGACAAGGCCAAAGTCACCCTCACGTACGCCAAGCGCCGACAAGAAGATCGGTCCGCCTTGAACGTCGGCAATGATTTCGGCTGCCGCATCTGCAAGCGGAACACTCAAACTGAACGTGAGCGCTTGCGCCTCGTCCTTGCCCGCCGCGTGCGGCGACAATTCGATCAGCATGCGGCCGGCATCGCGACGAACCGCAAGTGAGCCGGGCCCGAGGTTCAACGACTCGTGACCTCGAGAAACCTTTGCGTGCAAACTCTCAAGCTTGATGTTCGCACCTTGTTCGAGCGCAGCATCGAGTACCTGTGCAGCACGAAGTAGCTTTGCGCGTGCGGACGTCCACGCGCGAGGAGCTTGTTCGGCAGTGCTGGAAGGCTCAGGCGCAGGATCTTGAACAGGTACACGCACATCGTCATGCGGCGCGGGAAGAGCCAAGGCGGCGTCGAGAGCTCGCGCGGAAAGTGCTGCAACGCGATAACCACCTTCCGGATGTTTGACGAGGGTGATGTGCCCGCCCTCCGCGGATACGGACAACGGACCAACAGTGACCGTCGCGGTCGCCGCTGAAACCGCAACTTTTCCCTCTTGGCGAGCGAAATTTACGTCGGATGCTTTGACGATTTCCGTGGGGTTGTCGCGCTTGTCTTGCCAGGACAAACGCAGCCCGACGATCTCAGCCTCAGTGCCTGCTTGGCTCGGCGACTCACTCTTGGGAGACGCTGCACGAAGGTAGTGCGATTGCCACTGCTCGACTTCGCGCAACACGACTTCCCGCGAGCCAACGGCAGAGACATTTCCGTTCTGAAGTGCAACCTTTTTTCCGCTCCATCCGACGGCAATATCGATCGTTTCGAAACGAACGACGGAGCTCGGCACATCGGAAACGGAGACGTCAACGCCGGACAGTTTTACGCCGTGCCAGGAGGGACGAACCTCGTCGATGGTGACATTGGCGCCGTAACGAGCCGCGGTACGGGCAGCCTGATGACGCACGATCGGGCCAAACGACACGGCTGTAGCGACTGCGATGACGCCGCCGGCAGCAAGAGCGACTTTTAGGTGAGCAGAAGCCACGTTGGTCTAGGGTAGCAACGCCCGGCCACAGGCAAATAAAACAGCGAAAGCACCAAGGGGAACGAGGCTCGAGGGCATCGTGCACCGCCTTCGCTGGGCCATTGAGAACGTGCGGATGCGGGAGGAACAGAGGTGAATGAAGTTAGAAAATCAGATGATGGAAAAAGAAAAG
>JANORL010001358.1:0-5685 GCA_031415295.1 Polyangiaceae bacterium
GTGCCGACTGACTCGCGTAGACGGGCTATTGCAAAATATCGGAACCATCCGGATCGCTATCGCGTGATAAGTCGGAATTGACGTCGTTCGTGCATTCATCGATTGAATCGATGGTCTCGTCCATGCGCACACCATAACAGAGACGCGCATCAATCTTCACGGTGTCGAGATACCTGGCAAGGGCGAGTCCCGAAGCGTCACGAATGGACGTCAATGCTCCGATCGTTGCAGTTGTCGCAAGTCGTGCGCGGTCGTCTTCCCCGATCGGGAAAGATTGCAAAACCATGTATGCGGCTTTGGCGCACCATGCGTGCAAATTGTCGGGCAAGCCGTAGATCTCCTGTTTTTCAGCGTGAACAACTGCAAGATCATTCTCGCATTCTGCCAACTTTTTTTCGAGCAGGCGTTGACGCTCGTTTGCCGCGGCTAGCCTTTCCGCAAAATAGGTTTCTTGTTGCGATCCGAGCTGGCGCGCTTCGTGAAGCTTTTTTCCGAGCGATATCATGGTCTCGACTTCGCGATTTTGAGCGATATTGACTTCCCTCGTGAGAAGTTCGAATTTTTCTTCGTACTGGTCATGCATTTTTTGCAGAAACCAAAGGGCCAACATGATGCAGACCATCGGGACGATGATCGCTACGACTTCCACTTTGCACCTCCCACCATTGCAATCACCCAAAGATGCAGTCCAATCAACGAACGAATCAGCCAAATGGCGTAGCTCTCGTAGATGTCTGGCCAGAAAAGAAATGATGCGGCCGGTAAAGTCGTCACCCATGACGCCATAATCGCGATTCCGTGCCAGGGGCGTGGGCGTGCACGGAGCTTCGCCCATTGAATGATCGCCCATGCTCCGCCTGCAAATGCTGCAATGTGAATCGCGCCGGCCAGACGAAACCACGCTTCGCCGCGGATCGCGGGATAGACCGCGGTAGGGACGCCAAACGCGACGAGCCAGGCAACGAAAATAGGTAATGGATTTGCGCGGACGAACGTCCAACGAATCCACGCGGCAAGACCCAAGGGCAACGCGAAATACAGCGCTCCGTCTAATGCGAGTAAGGAGCGATCATGAAGACCAGAAAGCGGTGTGTCTCCAGGTGGCGGTAAAAATTGGCCAATGAACTCGTGAATTCGTGCCGTCAAAAATGTAGCACACCAAATGATCGCAAGTCCGTAAGCGTCCAGTCGATGTTCTGAACGTCGCTGCGAAATCGCATAAGCGACGACAACGACGCACGCAACACCGTGCAAAATAACGGCAGCAAGCGCAAGACTATCCACCGTGCGGTCGTCTCGTGGTAAAGTCGGACTCGTTGCCTTCGCCATCGGGTTGCGTTTCGCCCTCGGTGGCGCTCTTGCCCCCATGGGGTCGTGTCGTGATGTCCGCCGCCGTGCCGCTCTCGCCCTGCGGCGATGGCTTGTCGCGTTTGGTAGACTTCTTCGATGTTCCCTTCGACGTCCCCATCGCAGAACGCGCAGCAGTAGCGGCAGGGGCGTTTTTCGTGGCGGAGCGTTTGGTTTTACCCGTGGGCATTCGCGGCGAATAACACCGTGCTCTGGCGATGTCTACAGGTTTGGCGCGAAGGTCGCTTGCGGCACGACTGGTGAAGTGGCACCCCTCGGGATCATCAACGGCTAGATGCGCTCGGGCAACCGCGGATCCTGTACGTCGTGCGGATCGGGCAAACCATTATGAAGCCTGGTCATTCATGCGTGTGGCAATTCGTTGTTACTCATTCTGGCAACTGACAAGAAAGCGCGTTGCCCAGGCGAGCAACGCGTCGTGCGGACGTTCTGTTGTCGTGCACCTTCGCCTCTTTTCGCTTCTCGATGGCTCGTTGAGCACCGCGGCTCGCGCAGGACCCTTGCCTTTCACAATAGCCGAGCCCTGCATTGATGAGTGGACCAATGTTTTTCTTTAGGCCATGACCGAGCTTGGTGTCGTTTTTCCAGATCGGGTCAATGTCCTTGGCTTTAATACCGCTGCAGCTGTCGCTATTCTCAACGCATGCTTGCGCTGCTCCATTTACCGCGTATAGCTTATTTCCTTGTGCATGAAAAAATACATTTGAAGCTGGGCGACAGATAAATCGTCCCGCGGGAACCGTGAATGGCCAGTCATTACCAAATTGAACGGCAGAGACTTCCCCTTTTGCTCCGACGAGAGTGCCATGGGTGGAAGGTGCAACGAACAGGCTGACAGAGGTGGCAGTTAGCGTGGATGCTCGCACATCTAGTTCGATTGCAGAAGAGGTTACTTGCTTTGGAGTGTAACTTTGCGGTCTCCTCGAACGTACACACGAGTGTCACGACGATTTCTATTTTCTCTCAACTCGTGTTGTGTTGTCGTCACCATCGCATGAAAGGCGACGACCACGTCCTCCACTTCGCTCCCGAGCCAACGCGCCCGAACGCTCACATGAAAAGCGAAGGCGTTGTCGACATTCTCATCCTGACGGCACTGCAGGACGAGCTCGATGGGGTGCGTGGTCTTCGTAGGGACTGGACGGATGCGCGTGATGCCAAAGGTTTCCCGTACCATCGCTGTGCGTTCGACACTGGACTCGTCGTGGCTGCCGCGTGGATTGGTGCGATGGGGCAAACCAGCGCGATGGCGCGAGGTAAGGATCTTGTTCATGAGCTTCGCCCCGAATGCCTGGCCATGTGTGGCATTTGCGCAGGGGATCCGGATCAAGCGGCGCTGGGAGATCTGATCGTTGCGGATCGACTTTGGCCGTATGACGAGGGCAAACAAGTTCAGGACAAGTTTTACCATTCGATGAAGATGGTCCACACCGACCGCGCGTGGGCGATGAATCTCGCCTACGCGAAAGAATGGCTGGACCTCACGTGGCTTGCCGAGGGGCGACCTCCGTCGAAAGAAGCGCAAAAGCGGTGGCTTTTGCAAGCGCTGCATGCGCAGCAATTCGACGGTGGCGTGGCTCCCGCGGACCATTCAGAGCGAAAAGCGCGTTGTCCCGGATATGCAAATATCGTGAAAGCGGCCGAAGCAGAAAACCTTGTTATGCGTCAAGGCCGGTCGATGCGGCTCACCGAATTGGGAAAAGATCGCGTGGACGAAGATGCATACTTGCATCCGGACGGCGTTCCTTCGGAACCACCGCATGCGATCCATGTCGGGGCCCTGGCCACGGGTTCGTCCGTGATCAAGGATGGCACGGTCTGGGGCCGATTGCGGACGGCTGTTCGTGAAACGATGGCCATTGACATGGAGGGGGCGTCCATTGCGCAATTAGCGGAAGACGAAGGAAAGCGTTTTCTGGTGGTCAAAGCGGTGCAGGATTTTGCCAATGTGCAGAAGGATGACACCTATCGAAAGTTTGGTTGCCAAGCCTCGGCCAAGTTCGTGCTAGCATTTTTGGAAAAACATCTGCCCCCGCGGATCCGTGTTCCTCCAACAACGGTTGTGACGGCCAATCAATATGACCGGAACGATGCAGAACAATCCAACCACATCGTTCTTTGCGCACCAAGGTCATTGCAAGCGGCTTGGCAAGGAGTTCTTCCTAATGGAACTAAGCCGCAACTGCTTGTCTTGGACACGCCTGAAAAGCAATGGTATTGGGAAGAGCCACCCGATTCTTTGGTATGGTCAAGCGTTTTTCGAGGCCTCGAAGCATGTGCAGACGATTTGCTGCGGATACCAAACCGTACATTGCACATATTTGCATTGGTGCCTTATGGTTTGGGAGCAGTGCTCGGCTCGACGATCGTCGCGCCATACCGGCGGCGCGGCAAGGTCGTGGTTTACCAGTATGACCACACGATGAACGCATGGTCTCCATGGGGACCACTTGCCGTACCGGCGGAGCCTGGTGTTCGAACCTTCCCGATTCCCGCGGAGCTGACGGGAGCACAGGATTCGACCATCCGTCACGTGATTCTTGTGATTCGCCTGAGCCGAATGATGGACGAAACGGAAATCATACGTACTACCGGTTTGCCAAGCGATGCCGTTTGGATTCGTGCAACTCCCGACCAAGTGGGGCCGAAGGCGATTACTACTGCGGGAGATGTCGAAAGGCTCATCGATTGGTTGGGTAAACTGGTGGATGATTGCGGCCACAAATTTCCCAATGCCTCGATACATATTTTCTATGCAGGGCCGCAGGCTGCGTTCATTCGAGCGGGCGAGCATTTTGCCCTCTGCGGCCGTCCGATCACGATATATGATCGGAACAGAGCCGAAGGAAGCGAATTTCGATTTCTGCCAGTCGTTCGAATCGAGGCGGGGCGAGCAGTACTAATCGCAGGAGAGCGACTAGATGGGCGTGCCGCGAAATCGGGGAATCTTCCGTGAATGCCGCCGATGTTCAGGTGGGTCGCGTAACGACGCTCGAACTGCAGCTCGACGATGCGGCAAATGGTGATTTCGTTCCCGTTGTCGGCACCGAAGTGCAACTGGTTTTTCCAGATATAACGACCGATACACTTCTACGCGTGACCGATCGCGTGTGTCGCGTCGAACCCGCAGATGCCTTCAGCAGCAAAACGCTCTCGCGCATGAGGGATACCAACTTACCGCGCATGGCCTGGCTCATGCGCGTGACCCCTTCCGCCGATATGCCACCAAGATTGGCCGTTGAAGTACGCGAATTTCCGAATATGCACACCTTCGTCGAATCCATGGACCTCGGCGTGGACGAGGCCATTGTCAAAGCGACTCAATCTCAGCAGAAGCGATTGCGAAACGTTTCCGAATTTCTGGCATTTCTTGCGGAACGGTTTCTGCTGCCCCCGCTGGGTTCGTCGGACATGCAACGAATTCTCCTGTCCGGCACGCCAACACGCGACGTCAATCATGAACGAGCATTTCGCCTTCATGGTCAAGGTATCGCCATTGACGTCGTGCGACAGGACGATGATTGTCTACACGTCGTTCGCCTGGTGAACGCGCGCCGACCACTGCAAAACGACGAGCGTCGGCCCATTCTTCTTGTCACTGCGCGTGTACGATTTTGCGACAAAACCGTCGCTAGTCAATTTCGAGGCGCAGCACGTACGGAACTGGATCGCATTGTCGCGACGTCACAGGATTACTTGTCCATCTGGAATGAATACCACCGGTTGGAAAAGGAATCCATTCTGCGCCGAGCACGAGCTTTCGGCTGGATGCATTATCATGAGCGTCGACAGCTTCCCGATGGTCGATGGCGTTTTTCTCTGCAAGACACGGATTCACTGGAACAAGCCCTTTTCACCATTCGAGATGCCCAAAGCCTGGACTTGGAGGCCGCCCTTGCCCCACCAGCCCAACTGCTCGGCAAGTCTTGGGATTCCGGCGCCAATGAATCAGGTCCACGAGCTTTCGCGGGCAACGCAAAGTGCAATATATCGCAACGAACGGTCGATATCGTCCCTTTGCATGGTGAAGATAGTCCCGAGCCGCCGAAAGAAGGCGTGCTTTTCCTCAGCCTGAGCGGTGACCGAAAACGACTTGAGCGACGGGAGGACGCCCATTCCCTTATTGCCTCGGGAGAATGCGAAATGCCTCAGGTTCGTGTGCTCCTTGAAGGCGGTACTGTTCCCGTGCGCCGCTTTCGGAAACACAATCCTCTTTCCCCCGCAGCGCGGCTCGTGTTTCGCGGTGAACCCACAAAGAGACAGATCGACGCATTAAAGATTGCCCTCGAAACCCCGGACATCGCCCTGATCCAGGGA
>JANORL010001359.1:0-5069 GCA_031415295.1 Polyangiaceae bacterium
CTTCGAGGTCGATGCCCGCACCTTCGTAGGCTTTTTCAATCGTCACATTCAGGATCGCCTTTTCCTGGATGAAGATTTTGTAGCCGGTTTGTCCTGCGCGGGCGAGGGAGACGTAGTTGCGAATTTTTCGTTTCAAACATACGTCCGTGACCAACCCGTGGCCTGTTTCCGGATCGATGCGCGGAAGGTTTCCGGCGTCGGGATCGCCGTTCGGATTGCCGTCTTGCACATCGAAGAGCAGGACGAAGTCGTAACGTTTTTGGATGGGTTGTTTGTTATTTGTCGTGCTCATGATGCGGCCTCCGGAGTGGTGGGGTTGGTCGAGGGAGTGGTCGAGTTCTCGTCGTTCTGTGGGGCTTTTTTGAAGAGAGCTTCGCGTTGGTGGTAATAACCAATGGCGAACAGGCCTTGTTCGTTCAGGTTGAGCACGGCGGGAAAACCTTGCGCCGGGAGTTTGTCCACGATACGCGCCTTGAGTGGCTCAGGCCAGCGGTTGTCCACTTTGGACGCGTGATGCATGCTCACGCGGAGCAGCCGCGGAAAAACCAATGCAGGGGTGGCCGAAGCCGCACCAAAGTAACGATCGCGAATGGTTGCATTGATATCGCCGAGGGCGCGGCCCTGGAGGTTTTCGAGCACTGCGAAAAGGCGTCCGAGCAAGTACGGAACGTTGTCGTTGTTTTCATCGAGAGCCACACTGATCTCCTTCCCTTGCCGTACCAAGACGGCTTTGATGACCCCTACTCGGGCGCGCAGAACAAACCGCGCGTCTTCGCGGTCTCGCGGAGGAATCCGCAATCGCGCCAGCGCTGACGAAAGTAGGGAAATCGGCAGCGGTGAACGTTGAACGGCCGCACGAAATACGCGCGTGGCCAAGTTTGGAGGCAAGCCCCGTCGATCACTC
This sequence comes from Polyangiaceae bacterium, assembly GCA_031415295.1. GTDB lineage: Bacteria > Myxococcota_A > Polyangia > Polyangiales > Polyangiaceae > Polyangium. The sequence continues at coordinate 905 of JANORL010001359.1, forward strand.
TGTGCATCGGGCGTTGCTTGCAGCGCACGCAGCATTTTGATGAGGGGCATAGGTTCGACTTCGCCTTCGCCGAGATGCAGGTCGTCGAACCATTGGTCGATGTTCTGTTTTAGTTCTTTTGCCGTGGTTTCGAGCCAATCACGGACGACGATGCGTGCCGCGTTTGGCGAGATGGTCATGGCGTAAAACGGTGTTGCATCGAATGCGCCCGCACGAACGCCTCGCCAAACCGAGGTGAGGGATTCGGCCATTTCTTGCGCTTTTGGTGGCGGATCGAAAAGGCTGAGGAGGAGTTTCGGGGCTTCGCTTTCTTCGCGCGTCCAGAACAGGACAAGCGTGTCGGAATCGAGTTGAATGGCGCTTCGACGGCGGTCGCCTTCTTTCTCGATCAAGTGTTTTAATGCCGAGACGTATTTTAACGCGGCGACTTCGGACACGGGGGCATTGGCGCCTTGATCGAGGTGATGCGAGGAGAACGGGTCCTTGTCGTACGCGACGAGTTTTGCGCCCGTGCCGGGGAAGGGATGGGTGTTCAGGGCTGGATGAATACGCGCGACGGGTCCGATGACGCCGGTGATCAAACATCGACCTACGGCAGTCCCATCGGCCGCTGCGCGTTCTTTGTTTTGCCGAGCGATCCAATAGTCGCGTACGTCGGCGCGTGTGTGCACGTTTGTCCCGTCAGACTCGAGCATAGGGACGAGCACGCGTTCACCTCGCGCGGCTGGTTTGGGATCGACTTTTTCGAGTTCCGCATCTGCACGGCGGATTTCGTCATCGTTTTGGACAAACGCCCGCAACGCGTTGAGGCCGTCGTCGTTGGCTTCGCCTGCTGCTTCGACAACCAAGTCTCGAAACGACACGCGGCACTTATCAGCACTTTCGCGCTTCTTTTCCGCGTCTCCGCCATCTTTGGGCGTACCAAGAACATACGTTGCATTGTCGACAAGGAAGTTGGGACATCCCGGTTGATTCTTGGAGCTCGGGCCGATGGGCAAACCATTCAGTTCGGCGCGTGATTTGCCCACACCCATGGGGACAAACCCCACGAACGTTCCGTTGGCACGCAGGACGAGCTGGTAGTCGACGGCGCGTTTTTGAAAGTCGACGTCCCCAAGTCCTTCGCGATCTGCGTACGCGACAAGAGCTTGCAGCATCATGGTGTTGGCTCCATGCCTGTACGCACGGCGTCTCGGGTTGGTACGTGTAAAACCCCGCCCTTCAGTCGAGCCTCGAAAAACAATGGTTTGACCGGTGCATCAGCGGGTGCTTCACCTCCGCGGTAGTTGGGCCAATCGAAGTCGTAAAACATCCAGCCGAGCGGCCGATCGACGATTTCCGCGGGGCGAAGGCCATCGGGGGCGGGTTCCACTTTGGCAGCGAATTCGCGGCATCCGAGGGATGGAGCTTGGTGCCATTGGCCTTTTTCCAAGCGACGTTGGAACATGGCGACGTATTTCGCGATGGAGTCTTCATCTTTGGCGAGGTCTGTCCGTTCGAACCACGCTTCGACGATGTAATCGACGTCCCGCAGGGCCACGGTATTTCGTTGCGTACGTTCGTCTTCGACGATGAGGACATCGCCTGGTTTGGGCGCTTTTGGCGCAACTTTTTGCACTTCGTTGCGGCGAAAACTCGCCCAACGAATCGGCGCGAGCACGGTGATCGCCTGAATGTGCCAGGCAATTTGTGGTTTCCACAAAATAGCCTGTAACACCCCGCGCGCAGCGGATGGCGTCATCACTTCGTAACTCACCCGCTCGACTTTCATTTCGGGTCGCGTGAAACACGCGAGTTCCCCCGATATACGCACGCGAAACGGTTCACTTCTGCCTCGGCTCACTCGGCTTGCCTCCTTTCACGTCAAAACAGGTCACGTCAAAACAACTCAAACGACCAGTGCGCTTGGAGCCGGAAGGCCCACGCGCGTTGGATCGAGTCCAAAACGATCATCATACGCATTCGAATCGAGCAGCACGGTGGCTGCTCCTTCAGCAATGTCTTCGACGAGTTTTTCCCGGCGCCACAGTTCGACATCTTTGCGGTTGACTGCGACGGTTATGCGGGACAGTTCGCGAAGTCGATCACGGGAAGGTCCGAGCAGGCGGAGCTTAGAAATGGCTTCGCTTGCGCGTTTGTCCCAAGGAATGGCGACGGGTTCGGCCCAGTCTTGATCGATGATGCGGTATTTCTCGGCCACCTGTTGGAAGCAACGATCGGCGCGGAGTTGCTGAATGGCGTGTTCGTCTCGGCCACCAGCACCGGCTGCCCCATACAGCAGGGTGAAGAATTTCGTGTGTGTTTCGGGGGCGAAGAGATCGATCGGGCCGGCACGGAACATCACTTCGGTGATGGCCAGGGCTTGTTCGAGGATTCCCGGCGGTGGTTTGGTTTCAGCGCGAAAAACCCGTAAGGTGCCCAGGCGACCAAGTTTGCCTTCGCGATTGCAACGTCCGGCGGCTTGGGTGAGGGCGTCGATGCCAGCGAGAGCGCGATAGACGACGGGGAAATCGAGGTCCACGCCCGCTTCGACAAGTTGCGTGGCGACAACGCGTAAACCGTCACCACGCTTCTTTACGGCGTGGATCTCTGCGAGCCGAGCGCGTCGATGGGCGGGACACATAAACGCGGACAGATGCACGGTGGAGCGATCTTCGGTGCGTTCGTCGATGGCGTGAACAAGAGCGCGAGCGTCGGCACGTCGATGCACGATGGCAAGCACGTCGGTTTCGTCGGCGATGTGATCGGCAAGTGTTTGGTAAGGTGTGACATCATGCGCGAGGGACCAATCAACTTCGACGCGTCGCAGTTGTTGGACGAGTTGGGCGGGATCGGGGGCAATTTCGGTAGCGTTCGTAAAACCCGCATCGCCAAGCTGAGCGCGCAAGAGGGCGGGTTGGGTGGCGGTGCAAAGAACGACGGAACAACCGTAATGCGTGACGAGCGATTCGAGCACGTCGGTGGTGGGCGCCAACAGTCCGCGAGGAAGCGTTTGCGCTTCGTCCAAGAGGATGACCGACTTGGCGATGTTATGGAGTTTGCGGCATTTCGATGTACGTCGTGCAAAAAGGCTTTCGAGCAGTTGTACGTTTGTCGTGACGACCACAGGGGCGTCCCAGTTTTCGCACGCAATACGTGTGTTGGCGGTTTCCCGTAACGGGTCGAGTGTGGCGTGGTGTTCCAGAACGGTCACGTTGTCGTCGGTGACGTCAAACGCGGCGCGATACACGTCGACGGATTGTTCGAGAATGGCAGTGAAGGGCAGGGCGACGATGACGCGACGAAGGCCGTGTCGAAGGGCGTGATGGAGCGCAAACTCCATCGCGGCGAGGGTTTTGCCGCCACCCGTTGGAACGGTCAGCGTGAAGATGCCCGGAGCGAGCTGGGAGCCTGATACACAAGCGGTGCGGATATCGCGACGCGTGGTATTGACCAAGGTGAGCGGTGCGTTTTGTGCCAGTTGATCGACGTAACTCGATAAGCGAGGCGCCAACTGCGCGATGTCGGGGCCACCACCGCGAAGGGTTGCTTTTGGGGGATCGAAAAAGGCTTCGGTGTCGAGGAAATCCGCGTCGCATAATGCGGAGAAAAGCATGCGCGTGAAGAGCTCGAATCGACGATACGCGTCGGCATCGCGTGCATTCTCTGGACGAACCCAGGACGGCAATGGCGGGATGTCGCGGGCCATCATGTCGGCAGAAGCGCCACCTTTTATGGCGGCGTCTAGGCGTGGCTGTTTGGTCTTGAGCCGTTCCTTCAACTTGGTCTGGTCTGCCAATCCTGCGTGATGACCAGCGATGGCGAATGCGATGGCGAGGCCGTGTTCGGGCGAACGATGAACCGCGTGAAGCGCGCCTGCACTCGAGTGGTCGACTTTCTTTCCGGTCGATACTTCGGCATCGGATTCGACGTGGGCCTGCGTGCCTGTGGCAGCGCGCAGGTAGTTTTGGAAGTCTTGTGCGTATTTGCCCAAATCGTGCCAAAGACCAGCGATCTCGGCTTGCGCGTCACCTCCGAACGGCGCGGCGTTAATGGCTGCTCGTTTCGCAACATGCTCCAGATGTTCATCCAGGGCGTGTACGGCACCGTCTTCACGGGTGTGCGCGAGAGGAAGTTCCGTCATGAAAATCCGTGCATAATCGAACGTTGTAAACAAAGCAAGAGC
>JANORL010001360.1:0-6849 GCA_031415295.1 Polyangiaceae bacterium
CAAGGTTCCCGCGGTTTCGAATGGCAAGTGTGTCGCGACGGATCCTGTCGGCGAAGCATTGAAATATGCGGGGGCAGATCCGAACGATCCGTCGCTCAAGATCATGCCTGGAGGACGACGACAGCGGCCATTCGGCCAATCTTGGGCATTTCGTGAAGCGGATCTTTACGCGGGGATGACGTCCAACGTTTTAGCCATTCCGGGCACGACGCTCGTTGTCACGGTCGATTCGGGCTACGGTGATCACGCATTGCGACTCGTGGATACGGTCAAGGTAGGGCAGGGTGATCCCGTGGTATCGCTGGTGAAATATCCGGCGCCGAATACGCTCAATTGGGGCATTACATTTGCCGCGCCAAACCGTATCTACGTTTCGACGGCGGACGGAAAAGTGAATGCACTAACTGTGGACACGGTTGCGGGCACACTCACGCAATCTGATGTTTTGGCGGTAAATCTGCCGCCGAGTACCAATTCAATGGGGGATCCTGTCGGTTGGTATACGTCGGGCGTGGCGGCATCTGCAGACGGAAAACGCCTCGTCGTATCGCCGGTGTGGGAAAAGCAATTACTCGTATACGATATTGACCCGGCGAGCGCCAATTATGGTGCGAAGTTAGGTCAGGTGTCATTGGGTGAAAACGAAACATTCGGTGTATTTTTCGATCCGCTCGATACCATCGGCGAACGTGCATATGTATCGCTCTGGGCTGATCGGGAAGTTGTCGAGGTTGATCTGACGACGGTTTCGGCACCTGTCGTCAAACGTAAATTCGTTACGGGCAAAAATCCGGAAGGCATTGCGTTCTTTGACGAACGTTGGATGGTCGTGGCCGACGACTTGGGCGATAGTTTGTCCCTCGTGGATCGTTTTTCCGGTACAGTTACGTTGATTCCCATTGCGACGGATGGTGCAGCTCATGGGCACGAGCCTTCGGTGTTGGCGTACGACAAACAAGCGAAACGTCTTTATGTGGCGCTCGCGGCGTCTGGAGCCATTGCGGCGTATGCCGTCGACACGACCAAAACGCCGCCATCCATTACGCTGGACGGAAGTCTGCCTACGCAATGGTGGCCAAGCGGTATTGTCTTATTGCCGGATGGGACGGTTGCGGTGTCGAGTTTGCGCGGAGAAGGCAAAGGACCGTCCGATTTTCCGTATTCGATTGAGACGGGATCGGATGGTGACGCTTATCTCGGATTACATGGTGGTATTCAGGTGTTTCCAAAACCATCGGGTGCCGAGTTAGCTGCTGGAGCCGACGATGTGCGTATGAACAACGGCGTTTGGGCATTGCCGGGGTACCCGAAGGTCAATTGTCCTGCCGGTGTCATGGATTTTCCCGTGCCGCCGACGAACACGAACGGACCGTCGCCTGCGATTGATCATGTGTTCATCATCGTTCGCGAAAACAAGACATACGATGCAATTTTTGGTGATATGGCGAATGCGAAGGGCAAGGCCGACCTCACGTTGAAGGCAGCTTCCAAAGATATGGACAGTGTTTGGCAAAACTTGCGCACACTGGCCCGTACCTTCACATTTTCTGACAATTTTTATACAGGTGCAGAGATTTCGAGCCTTGGTCATGTGTGGACCGCGTACGGTCGGAGCAATGAATACAACGAGCGAACGTGGGCCATGGCTGGGTATGGTCGGTCTGCGCGTCCCGGCGATGTGCAAAATGGCGGAGTCGTAGAAGTCGGACGCCCTGAAGAAGGCTCGATGTTCGATTGGCTCGGCAAAGCTGGCATTACGTACGACGTCTTGGGCGAAGGCGTTGGTATTCCTACGGTATATGTCGATGGCCATCCGCCAAATGACCTCAAGTATCCTGGTAGTTTCATTCAAAACATCAAATATCCCGATATCGAGAAGGCGTGTTATGCGGCATCACGTGTACGCGTGCGGTGTGACATTGGGCAGGTCGTGTACATGACGTTGCCAAATGATCACACGGTTGGCTTGTCGCCGACGAATCCGGATCCGGAAACGATGTGCGCGGTCAATGACGAAGCGACGGGGCTCATCGTGTCTGCGATATCGAAGAGTCCTGTGTGGAAAAATTCGCTCATCATGATTACCGAGGACGATCCCGCGCAAGGCGGTGATCACGTGGATGCGCATCGCACAATATTTGTCGTCATTTCACCTTGGGTTCGTCGAGCTTACGTCAGTAAAACCCATATCGATGTTTCGTCGATGCACAAGATTGTCGCCCACGTGCTCGGATTACCGTATCCGAACATTCAGGTGGAGAATGCTGCATTGCCGTACGACATGTTCACTTCGACGCCGGACTACACACCGATCGAATACATTCCCCGTTCCTGGCCTGCCGCTTGTGGAGTAAAATCCACAAAGGCGGAGCAAAACCTCACGAAAGAGTGGGACATTGACGACGTCGATCGTTCCCCAGGGCTCGATCAGCAAGTCATGCGTTGGATGCGTGGAAAGCAGCTGCCGGACGCGGCGCAGAAAAAAGACGCCGAAGACTAGCGGTCTGCAAAACGGTGTGCTATTGCGCGCCGCTCCATGATCACGCTCGAAAAACTCACCAAACGTTTCGGTCCCAAAATCCTTTTTGAAAACGTGTCGATGCGCTTCGATCCCGGCAAGCGTTACGTGCTCGTTGGGGCCAATGGCGCCGGGAAATCCACACTTCTCAAGGTCATTTCCGGCGAAATCGAGTCGGATCAGGGATCGGTGGAAATCCCTGGCAAGCTGAAGGTCGGGGTGCTCAAGCAGGACCACTTTGCGTACGAGTCCGTGCGTATCCTCGATGCTGTGCTCATGGGCAATCGCGTTTTGTGGGACGCGATGCAGGAAAAGGATCGCCTGTATGCCGGTGAAATGGATGATGACGTCGGAATGCGTCTGGCCGAACTCGAGGGCACCATTGGTGAAGAAGACGGCTACACGGCGGATGCCAAAGCAGCGGAGATTCTTGAGGGATTGGGCATACCGACAGCGAGACACTTGGACACCGTGAGTATGCTCGCGGGAGGGTACAAGCTCCGCGTGCTTATTGCGCAATCTCTTTTTGCAGGCGCGGATGTGCTCTTGTTGGACGAACCGACGAACCATTTGGATTTGGATTCGATTCGGTGGCTCGAGAATTACTTGACGTATGATTTTCGCGGAACGTTGCTTGTGGTGAGCCACGATCGTCATTTCATGAATGCGATAGCGACGCATGTGGCGGACGTCGATTACCAAACGATCTCGTTGTATACGGGTGATTACGACGATTTCGTCGAGCAAAAAACGACGGGCAAACGGCAATCTGAAGCGGATGCGTCGCAGAAACGCAAAAAGATTTCGGAGCTGAAAGACTTCGTGGCCCGTTTCGGGGCGAGTGCCAGTCGTTCGAGTCAAGCGCAGTCGCGCGTGAAAGAAATGGAGAAGCTCGAGAGCAGTATCCAAGTCAAGCGCACGAATGTGGTACGGCCGTATATCAAGTTCGAGATAGCCAAACCTTCGGGGCGGGACGCGCTACGCGTGGAGGCGCTCAACAAGAGTTTTGGCGACGCGCACGTGATTCGCGGCATTGATTTCAACTTGAATCGCGGCGACAAACTAGCGGTGATTGGTCCCAGCGGCATTGGCAAATCGACATTGCTCAAGTTGATCGTTTCTGAATACAAGCCGGATGCAGGAACTGTGATATGGGGGCACGATACGAATGTCGGCTATTTTGCGCAGGATCACCATGAAGCGCTCGAAGCAGGGTGGACCGCGTATGAATGGCTGCATCGATTTGATCCCGATGCGCAACTCGAGCGAGTGCGTTCGGTGCTTGGAAAGCTGCTTTTCAGCGGCGAAGCTGGGCTAAAGAAAACCGAGAGTTTGTCCGGTGGAGAAGCCGCGCGTCTCGTGCTGGCCAAGTTGATTTTGCTTCAGAACAATGTGGTCGTTCTCGACGAACCGACGAATCATTTGGACGTCGAGAGTATCGATGCATTGTTGCAGGCGCTCGTGGAATACAAAGGAACCGTCATCGTGACGAGTCACGACCGGCATTTCGTCGGCAAGTTGGCGACCCGAATATTGGAGTTATCGGCGGCCGGCCCACGTTTCTACAATGGTACGTACGACGAATTCCTCGAACGACACGGCTCGGACCAACCCAAGCGTTAGTCTTCGCTGGTCTTTTTTCGGCTGCGCGCTACGCGCAACCCCCAGTCCAATTGTCTTGACGAAATGGTTGTGCGTGTTTCGCGCAAACGGTTCGTCACGTTCAAAATTCCTTGACATACGTTAAAACCTGATCCATGCGCGCGCATGCGGGATCGCGCGTAGCGTGCACGCGGGATCGCGCGTAGCATGGCTAGGGTTTGTCTTGTCAGTGGGTTCGTGAAACGAAACCGTTTGTAAGACAAACTATTCTGCAAAACAAGGGTTCGCTGCAAAAAGCTTTGGATGCTGCGTCTTCGCGTGCCGGTAGCTTGGGCGAAGCTCGAGCATCCGAGCATCACTCGAGGCTACGAGGTTGGCGAGACAGACGTTTGTCACGAAGGTACTCGACCATTGGCAAAAGATTGCCCGGCAACCACTGCGTTGAAGAGTGGCTCTGTGAATCCGGCGTCTTCGCCAGCTTCCCGCGGCGTTGCTAATGAACGCTCATCGTGCCGTGTAACTCCAACCCGTTGTATTTTTTTTCGCGACAACCTGTCCACGTTTCAAACCTTCGCGACGTCTCTATTCAGCCAATTTTGGATTCCTCTACCGACGCTCGGTCACTCGAACAAATTGTAACAACAACAACAGTTTGTGCGCTGGAAGCAAACTTCGTTACACGAGGGCCAACTCCTTGTTGAAATCGGCAGGCGACTGCGTTACTGACGGACGTTGCCAAAACAGCAGTCGCGGCGGGGGGTCCTTCGTCGTTGCCAATGAGGTTTTTCATGCGCGTTTCAAGCGTTTTTTCGTCGACCATCATCATCCTCCTTGCAGCGCAGTCGCTCGTAACGTCGTCCGTTCAGGCCGACACGAAGCAACCTCCCGTAGCCGCAACGGGGGCTCCAGCGAAGCCTCCGACAGTGTCAACGGCGGCCGCTGCGAAGCCTCCGACAGTGCCAACGCCAAGCCCAGCGAAGCCACCGACAGTGTCAACGGCGGCTCCAGCGAAGCCTCCGACAGTGCCAACGCCGGTCCCAGCGAAGCCACCGACAGTGTCAACGGCGGCCGCCGCGAAACCTCCGACAGTGTCAACGGCGGCCGCTGCGAAGCCTCCGACAGTGCCAACGCCGGTCCCAGCGAAGCCACCGACAGTGCCAACGCCAAGCCCAGCGAAGCCACCGACAGTGCCAACTCCGGTCCCAGCGAAGCCACCGACAGTGCCAACTCCGGTCCCAGCGAAGCCACCGACTGCCACAACTCCGGCAACGGGAAAACCAACGGCTGCCACGGCGCCGACGACCGCGACGCCAACTCCGCCAACACCGGTTCCGGCCGAACAATCCCCCAAACAAAAAGCCGATGCATTGCTCGATGCAGGGCGCAAGTTGCTCGACGCACACGAAGCCGACCGCGCCGTCGGCATTCTCGAAGAAGCGCATGGAGTGCTGCTCGATCCCGAGTCTGGATTGGAACTCATGCGTGCTTATGCCGAAGTGGGTAAACTCGACGAAGCGATTACTCTAGGCGAAAAACTCGCCGTTATGCCGGCTTCGCCCAAAGAGCCTTCTCGTAGTGCCGAAACGCAGCGAAAAATCAAAGAATCATTGACGTCGCTTTCGGCGCGGGTCTCGACGATAAAGCTCGAGATTCTCCGGCCGTCCAAAGACCTTGTGCGCGTGAAAGTCGATGAAAACACGTTGTTGCCGGAACAGCTTGACAAACCTATTCGCGTCAATGCCGGAAAACACGAGCTGCGCATCTCTGCGCCTGGTTACGAACCGCTCATCATTGCGAAAGATATCGATAAAAACACCGTTCAGCAATATCCGGTCAAGATTGACATGGTCCCGGTTCCGAAACCAAAGGACGATACCATGCACGGCGTGCCGCCCCAAGAAGTACCATCGCCGCCGCTCGATCCGATCGTGAAAGTGGGCATTGGGGTATCGAGTGCTCTCGGAGCTGTCGCGATCGTTTCAGGTATTGCGGCAGGCGTCTCGTACGTCGGATTTGTCGACGCCTACAATGGTCGAGGGTGTGGGGCAAAATGTGACGCCGAAGTAACACAACGCGGCTCCACGCTTCAAGGGTTAACGCTTACTTCGACCATTACGGGCGTAATGGCTGTTGCAGGGGGAACAGCAACATTGATTTATGCGCGCAAAAGTGCGCAAGCCCCTGAGCAAGCTTCTTGGAATGTGGCGCCGACGGCGGGTGGAATCGTCATTTACGGACGTTGGTAGGCTTCAACGAGGCAAGATCATGAAACAAACCGTTCTTTTGACCACAGTGGCCGTCATTGGCTTTGTAATGGTGCTCGACGGATGCGAGGTCAATCCGTTTTCGCCTCCCGACCGCGCCAAACCTTCTACGGAAAGCTCATCGAGCAGCAGCTCGAGTACTGGTTCCGCGGGTAATGGGGGTATGGCTGGTGCCGGCGGTATGGCTGGTGCAGGCGGTATGGCCGGCACAGGAGGCGTCGCTGGCTCAGGAGGTATGGCTGGCGCGGCCGGTATGGGCGGAGGCACCGGGGGAGTTGGTGGCGGGTGTGTTTGCACCAACGACCAAAACGAGTGCACGGATGACGTCGCGGGGATGTGTCCCAATGGCGATCCCGCGGCGTGTCATACGACCGCGCCATTGGGCACCGCATGTTCGGCAGGTCGCTGCAATGACATGGGCGCGTGCGTCGATTGCCTTGCATGCACGGATGCCGCATGCGTCGA
>JANORL010001361.1:0-7058 GCA_031415295.1 Polyangiaceae bacterium
TTTGATCACACACACCGAACGCACACTGCTCAACCAACGGAATTATCAAAAACGCGAATTACTCGATGACGAATGGATTCGAGCGCTTTATCTATCGAGCCCCGATGCCGTCCCGATTCCCACGTACATCCCGGCCAAACTTGCCAAGCGTCTTCCACTTTTTCGGCAGTTTTCGGCGCGTATCTTGGTCGAGGCGCTTTCACAACAAGATATGTACGAAGCGCATGCGATCGCCTTACGGGTCGTCGTGTTGGCACGCGTATTGGTACCGCAAGAATCGACACCCCCTGCGCGGGGTCGCCGCTGAGATGACGATGCCCTGTGATGACACCTGCTTCACGAACATTCTCAACAAATGGGTGATGTTTTCAGGCTCGAGTCGTGGTAACGTCGATCTGTCTCTTGTTGCGAGCGAGAAATAAGATGCCTTCGATATCGGTAAAAGTCGACCTGTGCTCGGGGCATGACGCTTGCGCTCCGCGTCCTTTCCGTTCGTTCAGTCCCAACGTGTTTGCGGAAGGATTCGAAGTGGGGCGTGAAACGGATTCATTCCAAACGCACGGCTGTTCTCAACATGCGTCTCATGGCGCAACCGTACATCGCGGGTATCCCACGATCACGGTCAATGGTTTGTCCGTAGCGTATGTCGGAGCATCCGTGACCTGCCCTTCGGCAACCGTTGGTACGGGACGTCCGAGCGTTTTGCTTGGTGAAGGAGCACGGATTTCATTGCGTGCGTAACGTAGCTCAACGCGGACCGCGATTGCCACGGATGTAGGCGCTGTTCCCATAACTAGGGAGCAGGCTTGCGTAGGAAAGCAATGATTCGGGCACGCTCGTGCCACTGCCTCGCTCTTGAAAATCGGGTGTACGGATCCAAATGGGCGGGGTGCCGACTTGGGCCCAGATGTAGGAGAATACGTCAATGGCTGCGTCGTGAAAACCGGCTTGCGCCACGACAAGAGGCACGAAACCTCCCATTCGACCAGACATCACCGATTGAATGGCTGTTCTCACGGCCGAATACTGCCCGATGGGAACGGTAAAGCCGAAGACAGGTAGGCAATTGACGCTTTTTTCGTCCAGCGTGTTCACCGTCGGGGGGGACGGGGCGCTGCCCGAAAAACCGCAAATGCCAAGCAACGCTTCCACCGGGCTCGGTCGTTTTTTTGTCCCGGTACAATCCCAATACACCCACGGTTCGAGACCGGGTTTCGCGCCGATGAGCGAATGCATCCGGCGCAGATCGTCGGACTCGCGGAATAACGCGACCTCGAGAAGATCCTCGGGTCGCTCCTCGTTCTCGGGGATCTCAGCCATTGTCCACCTCGCCGTTGCTCACTGCACCCGCAATCGTTTCTGCTGCCGTATTCAGCCATGTACTCGGATCGGGTTCGGGTTTCCGCACGACAGTGACCTGAAGGAGCGCTGCAAGCTCCGTGAGTGCAGCCTGATCGAAGAACGTCGTCGTGCTGCCCAAAGGCAAGCACACATCGAACGCCATACGTCCTTGGTCGAGCGGTGCAAGGGTTTGCGGCATAACGCCGGGATTCGCCGCAAACTGCGCCGCGCCTGGCTCTTCCGCCATGGGAGGCCACCACCGAACCTGCAAGCCAATAAATTCCTTGGATCCCTCAAAGATCGATGTATCCATCATGAAGGAATCGCGATCGAGCGGATGAATGTGGTGGTTGTCCGCAAGCCATGTGAGCACACGTTGAAAGGAAGGGTTTGTCGACGAAAGAGCCTCGACTGCGACGTTCGCCGCATGCTCGACGATATCCCCTTTGAATCCATTGCGAGCTTTGGACAGGACGTTAAGAACTTCGTCCGCAGCGTCCCCAGACGATGTCCCGCCGGTGGCGGGTTCTTCGAGCGGGAGCGAACCACCCGAGAGGCCGGACAGCGTGCCCACCGCTGCGCTACAGGAGCGAAGTCCCCAGCGCCCGATATCGAGCGTGCTCTCGCAAACGAGGCATTTTTGAGGAGGGATGGGAACCATTGCCGCCGGACCCATGCGTGTGGCTTCCCGTGGCGCTTTGCCTTCCGAGAAGGGGTTCAGGTGCAAATCGTTCTTCGCTTGCACGATCACGTCGTTTGTCGCAGAAATAAGGGCGACCTTTTCACGGCCCCCAATCGCGATCTCCTTTTCACTGAGCACCGAGACATGCTCCATCGCATGCAGCACGATATTGCCTTGGGCTTGGATCGTGATATTCGGCCCGTCGAGCACAATGGACGCTTCGCCGGTGGACAGCTTGATTTGCCGATCGACCATTTCAATGGATGTTGGAGGCGGTCCGGGATCCATCGCATATCCCTTGACCGTCTCGAGGGTCTTTTTGAGACCTTCAAAAAGCTGCTCTCCCATATCGGCGAGCGGAGAAGCCGAGGCGCTTGCATTGGGCGTATGGGCGATGTTTCCAAGCACGGTCTTCGCCGTGTTTCGTAACACACCACCAACCGAACCAGCAACTTGTTCGAGCTGCTGAACCAGACGATCCGTCATGCCGCGCGCGATGGTCACGCCCCAACGCGTCCCAACGAGTGTGTTGTCCTCGACGCCTATATGCGTTGTGCGGTGTAGGCCGACGAATTGCGCTTGATCGAGCCCCACGGCGTGTTGCTCGGAGAGGTTCACCATGGTCGATTGGCTGCCCCCCACGGCTTTGACGTCATGCTTCTGCACATAATGCGTTGCGCTGCCACCAACCGCCTGCTTGCTATCGTTCTTGACCAGGTGGTCCATGTCTTTTTCGGCCTGGAGATACACATGCTCCTTGCCCGAGGCATCATCGAACCGCAGCTCGTTAAAACCATCGCCTGTCGGTGTGGAAGCGGTCTTCCACGTACTCACCGTCATTGCCGCAGGCAATGGGTACGGCACAGGATCTTTTGCGTTATGCACGCGGCCCACGATAATGGGACTATCAGGATCACCATCGAGATACGCGACAAGTACCTCGTGTCCGACGCGGGGAATGGTGAAGAGGCCATGACCCGCGCCCGCCCAGCCTTGGCTCACGCGCATCCATATCGAGCTTTGTCGATCGAAGCCATGTTCGCGATCCCAGGGGAATTGAACGCGCACCCGGCCGTGCTCGTCCACGTAAATGGCATTGTCGCGGATGACTTCGTCCGCCGCAGCCAAGGCCGCTGCGCTGAGCACGGATTGTATACCGGGAAGATTCAAGGCGCCCTGGTTGGAAACATTCTCCTTGCCCACGACCACGGCGGTCTGAATCCCATAGATCCGGGGCTTGGGTGTGACCTGCGCCGGTCGATAAGGCGTCTCCGTCGAGACGGCCTCGCCTGAAAACACCCAGGAGCTCGTATCCGCGACCTTTCCAGAGGCGCGATGACGAATGCACAAGAGCGAGCGGTCTTGCCGCAAATCCGAGCGAGGATGCCGCCCAATGCGGAAAACGACGCCTGGACTCAGGTCATTGACGCTTGCCTCATAGTTGATGGTGCGGCGGCCCGATTGCAACGCCTCGAGAGCCCGGTCGACCCGGAGTTGTGCAAATGGACTGCGGGTGCGAGAGACTGCGAGATCGTCGGCAACCTGGGAGGGCGACACCGCGCGAAGTACATCAACCCCTGACGTCTCGGAGAGGCCAATACCCGGCGAGAACCGATATTGTTCGTGGTTGTGCTCGTTCGGGCGCTCTGCGCTCGCTTGTACATAGGTGGGCATACGCGGGCGCATGAAATCGTAATCGCGCGCCGTCACGCGTCCCGGCTTTACTTTCTCGGTCAGCCCGACGTTTGTCACGTATTGAGGAAAAATCGCGCGTTGTGCCTGACTCGCGTCATCGACGAAGGGAATCGGCAAACCTGCACGCTCCTTGCCACGCTCTGGCGAATCGGCGAACACCAAGCGACTCATACTTTCGCCGTCGTCGACGAAATAAAATGAAATACCTGCTTCCTCGAGCAAGCGCGACATAAAAGCGAAATCAGTCTCGCCGTACTGCGTGCGTAGCTCGAGCTGCGGATACTTTATCGTGTCGATCCGCCATTCGTGCTCGATTGACCATTCCTTCAAAATCAACGTGACGATCGCGGGGATATTTACGTGCTGGAAAAGTCGGTTCTGCACGCGTTGGGTGAGGCGCCACAAATCGGGTACGAGTGCGATGGTATAGGTGGCGAGCCCGTCCCCGGCTTCGGATACCTTGACAAACCGCGCTTCGGAGCATAGGCCGCGCCATTTGCGGTTGACGTGCCCCGAAAGATCAAATTCGAGCGACGTGCCGCAGAGGCTGGACAGGTCATAATCCTCATTGAATGACACGCATGTGAGAACCGCCTCGAAGAGCTGGCTCATGCCTTCGACGATATCGAAGGAGCGGACCGACAAGAGGACATCAGGCGCTTTGTCGAAGCGTATGCGGACATTTTCGGCCGAGAGGACAGCGTCTGCCGCGGCTTGCACAGATGATGTGGGGGTTGTCATGTTTTCTTCAGCGAATTGAAATAAGGAGTTGCTTGCTGGTTAAAACTCCGATCGGAGCTGCCAACGCCTGCCGTGGCGGGTTCGCTGCCATTCCAGCGATATTGGTCCCTCTGGCCGGCTACGATCATCGCGCCGAAATCGTCATAGCCGCCATCGTTGAGCCATCCGCCACCGCCCTGGTCCTTGTACTGGACCATCCATCCAGCGCGCCAGGGATGGAGGCAGCTACCAAATGAATTCTGGTTCGTGTAGTTGACGCCGGTTCCGGCGGTCGCGTCCAACGCGCCGTCGATGGCATCGTGAATCTGTTGGTTTCGTGCTACCGCGGCACGCCGCGATGCTTCGATTCCACGGTAATACTCGTCCGTCCTTCCTTGCTGTCGATAATCCCGCATCGGGGGGAAATAGACGAGTCCGTCCCGTCCCTCGAGCAACCCTTCCGTCGAAGGGAAGAGCCCGCAGGATCCGCCACGTTTGTATTGCGGCGCCGTTTCCATGTAGAGTTCATACAGGACTGCGAGTGGTCCTTTGCCGAAAAGCCGCCCGATCATCCAATCGCTATCGTGCGCCATCGATATGGTGGACAGCGCTTCGCCGACATAACCGCCAGGCAGGATGTTCGGGCCGTTGCCGGCGGTGCCTCCGAATCCCTCATTCTCCATGAAGAACTCGGGCGGGATGGTCCATCCCGTCCTGGCCGAGGCACCCATGGCCCACACCATGTGTTGTTCGCAGCCGAAGTACCCACCCCAGAACCCGGTGTCGTCGAAGTTGGTGCTGTCCCGATTGAACGATGCGGCTTGATTGCCAAGCGCGGCTGTCGACTTGCCGTAGGCGATGGAATCATCGTTGTTTTTCTTTGCACGCCACGCGTCAATCCGACGATTCAGGTTAACTGCGCCAGCTGGAACGACTCCCGTAAACGCGAGCGCATTTACGTAGAGACGAATGTTGTCCGACGTGATCACGTACCGACCGCTCCCGATCGATACGGCCTTCACGCTGAATTTGATGAGCTGTTTGGTGAACGCAAGATAGCCGAATGAATTCGAACCGGGCTCAGCGTTGACCCAGTACACGTGGTCGGTATACGCAAGGCGCCGGGTTCTCTCGGCAGCTGTCTGGCCAGTCGCTTGGGACATAACGGATGAAGTCTATCGGAACGGTTTCGGAGGCGTCAATCCGTATCTTTGAAATAATTTGCGAAAGAATTGACACGTCTTCCGTTGGTGAGAGGTACGATGCCAACGCCTTGAATGGGCGGAGCGACAGGTCAAGCAAGCGTGGTGCGTATCTTTTGCTTCGGCGTCGCAAACGGTTTATCACGCCGGCCGCCCGGTCGTGGTGCAGCGAGAGGAGGGACGTCGCAAGAAGGCGTTCGTACAGCAAATACTCGAGCATCGTTGGCCCATCAGCCATCGATTTTTTTGATTTACCTCTGCCTCGCGAGGTACTAGGGTTCGCGCCGTGAACCGCGAAATCTTTCCGACAAGGCTTTTCCGACACTCGAAAACAGTACGTACTCCCCTTCGTTTCGCGGGGGTTGCTGTTGCCGTTTTTGTCACCACGGATTATGCCGCCGCCACCGATCCTTCCGGATTCGGTACCTACCGCACCTTCGTTGACGAAACACCCGAACTGAGTTGTGCTCCATACAACGCAACCTCGTCACCGGCGGGTTGGAGATGCAAGACCGAGCCCGATGATCGCGGCTTGGTCGTGAGCACGATTGTCGGCGACCAATGCATTCCATCGCGGGTCTCGATGAACTATTATTACACGACAAACGCCGGCGTCCGAAAAAATATTCCATCGGCCCTGGTTTACCAATGCAAAGACGGTGATTTGGACGGCTCTTTCGAGCAGCGCAGCATTGAATTCGGCGGCGACTCCAACACGCGGGAAGACTCGGTCATCAAGCGTGGTAAATATAGCGGAGGCTATCGAACTGGTACCTGGACGTTCAATAGCGTGAGCGATGGTGGCCAACCGATTTTGTTCACACAGACTTTTCAAAAGAGTGCCGTGGTGGGCGTGTCACGTAAGACGCAAGGTGGGAAGCTCATTGAACTGGAGTGCAACTCGCGGCTGCCGACGCGTACCGTGAAGTTCTGGGGCGTAAAGCTGGATAAGGCCACGCCCGAGAAAGTTGCGCTTGCGGAGCGAGCTGCCCTCGCGTGCGAAGACTGGAATACCGCCAGTTGCGAGGATTTCAAGCGGCAGGGCCTGTTTGGCAATGAAGTGAGCTGCCAGTGCGACAATCACTGTTCTCAACGTGACACATGCACAATGGTGCAAGGCCAGTGTGTGGAACCCCAATCGAATGTCGATTGCAGCAAATCAGTCGCGTGTATGACAAAGGGTACGTGCGGATTCGACGGGTCGAGATGCGTCGTGAGTAGCGACGAAGACTGTGCGCACTCGATGCTATGTGCAGAAAACGGCCTCTGCGCTGCAAAGGAGGGTGAATGTGTCGCAGCCACCAACAATGGGTGTGCCGCCTCGTTGGTGTGTAAAAAGGAGAAACGTTGCTGGGCGTCTCGGTCCAAATGCGTGGAGGAGGAGCCCCGTTTGTCTCAGACGTGCACGGGCGGTGCAT
>JANORL010001362.1:0-1896 GCA_031415295.1 Polyangiaceae bacterium
TGCAAGAGTCGGGTCGCGAAGCGAGCCCGACGAATGCACTGACTAGGGCCGTTCGAGCGTAAGCGAGAACGTGCCCGGCTTTCATTGCAGGGGGTTAGGGGGTGAGGTGTAGCAATGGGAAAAGCCTCCGTGATACCATGCGACCCCATGTCGCTCCCCGCTTGCGGACAGTGCGGTGCGCCGCGAGATGTCGGCGTTCTAGCTTGTCGATTTTGCCGTTTGCCTTATTCGGCCGATGCTGCACGCGATGGCGTTCCGTGCCCCAATTGCGGTTTGCTCCATGAACGAGACGCGCAGAAGTGTTCGTCATGCGCCACATGGCTCATCGTGCAATGCGTGTTTTGCGGGACGCTTTCGCCGCATCGTGATGCCAACTGCTCAAAGTGTCGAGAAGCTTTCGTCGGTTCCGCCGAACGTTTGGCACTGAAACGACAGGAGCAGGAATCGCAGCGGCAACTGGAAATGGCATCGAATGTTGGGGGCGTTGCCGCCAGCGTGCTCGGGGCTATTGCTGGGACAGGAATTGTCGCGCAAGTGGCGAATGCCGTGCGATCGAGTGACGGCGATTCGCACCACCGTCGGCGTCGCCAGCGCGACGATTCCAGTAACAATGACGGCGGCAGCAGTGGCGGGTTTTTCGATGCGCTTTTCGAGGACAACGATCGTAGTGACGACAATCAATAAAGCTGATCGATCGCTTGTTGATGCACTTCTTTGCGCCGTTTGACGACGGACGGCTGTTCTATGGGAGCTGGAGCAACCCTTGAGCCTTCTGGCGACATCGATTCGCCCTGCAACGTGTCGTCCGAAAATTCGTAGCCGGTTTGTGCCTTGGTTGCGGGTTTAGGCGCGTCGGCCACCGGCATGTCCTTGGCAACCGTGCGCATGTTTTCCGCGAGTTTGTCGAGTTCCATGCTGGGTGTGCGTTTGCCTTGGGCAATCGCTGTTTCCGCGCCTTTGTTGAGGATTTCTCGCGCGGCGACGTATCGCCCTTGCTTGCTCATCGTGACCGCTTGAATCGTCGTAGATGAGGCTTCGGCAAGTGCCGCAGCGAGTTCCACATCCGGCCTTTTCGCTCTGGCAACTTCAGCTTCGTCGAGCGTCGTATGCGCGCCGAAATAAATATGCCGTTCGAGCCTTCCGGCTTCTTCGAGTGCGTCGTCGAAGGTAATGGTGGCATCGAGTAATTCGATGGCTACACCCGCTTTTCGGGGTTTTACCGTGAGTCGTACGACGATGTCCCGCGTATCACCGCGAGTGATATCGCCAAGGGGTACATACGCTGAGTTTCCACCTCCCTGCCCGCCTACGACACCATCAATGTGTACGCCAGGTCCTGGGGTGAGCGTCGCCGAAGCGTGGCGCCCGTAGATGGAATCAATACGGCCGAGTTCTTCTTTGAAAAACGTCGCGAGTTTGTCCGGTGCATCGACGTATCGATAACGCCCACCCGAAACAGCCGCAATGGATCCCATGAGCGCCTCGTCGTAATCGAGGCCCAGGCCAATCGTCGTAATGGCAATGCCGCGTTCACCTGCTGCTTTTGCCGAATATTCGATACGTGACGCTTCGTTCGGAATACCGTCCCCAAGCAGCACGACGCGGTTGACACCTTTCGCGTCGTAATGCGAAGCGACTTGGCTGATCGCCAAGTCCAGCCCTTCGCCCATGGCTGTCGTTCCGCGAGCTTCGATTGCGGCGATTTTCTTGCGTGCTGAAGCTCGGACCTCGGCAGAAACTTCTTCGGATGCCAGGAGCAGTTCTGCTTTTGTGTTGTATTCGATGATCGCCAAGCGATCCCCATCCACGAGGGAATCGACGACTCGTTAAGCGCATTTTCGAGAGGCAAAGATTGACTCGGCTTCAATTGATGCGGACGTATCGATTGCAAAGGCG
>JANORL010001363.1:0-31453 GCA_031415295.1 Polyangiaceae bacterium
TTCGCTTCGGGGTGTCGTTCTCGGAGCGCCAAGATTTTTCGCAAGCTGAATGTTTCGTGCACGATACAACTTCCTTGCCAAAGACGCATCGGTCGGCCGGTTTTTTCTACCAACCATCGGCCAAGGTTCTTGTCTGGAGCAAAAAGGATCTCTTTGTCTTCGGGTATGGCCCGGACAATCTTTTCCGCATTCGACGACGTACAAATGTAGTCGCTTTCCGCTTTCACATCGGCGCTGCAGTTGATGTACGTGATCGCCACGGCACCAGGATACTTCGCCCGCCACGCGCGATAACGATCGACGGGACAACCATCGGCGAGCGAGCAGCCAGCTTCCATGTCCGGGACCACGACGATCCGCTCGGGATTCAGAATCTTCGCCGTTTCGGCCATGAAGTGCACACCCGCAAAAAGAATGACGTCGGCCGTCGTCTTTTTGGCTTGCTGTGCGAGTTGCAGCGAATCTCCAAGGAAATCCGCAAGGTCCTGGATATCGCCCTCTTGGTAGTAGTGCGCGAGCAAAACTGCGTTGCGTTCGCGCTTGAGCCGTACAATCTCGGCTTCTAGATCAAGACTCGGGTCGATATGTGCTTGCTGAATGTCCGTCATCGTTGCTCCAACGTAGGGGCACTCGAGCAAGAGAGCTAGCCTGAGTTGAAGGATTGTTAAGCGAAACGTTGTCGTGCTGTCCGTCGTTGCGTTCGCTGGGTCCTCATGGCATCGCTCGTGCCTATGCTGGGGCGACGATTGAAGCTGGAACGATATTTTTCGCACGTGGTGGCGTTGGTGATTGCTTTGCCAGTGCACGTGGCGCACGCTCAATCGGCGCCGCCTGATGCGGCCAGCCAGACGACCGAGACGCTGCCTGTCGAAGCACCACGTCTGGCCCCCATTGCTCCTGTGCCAATCGAAGTCACCGTCGAAGGGGACAAGGCCCCGGCGGGATCCATTTCGCTGAAGCGTCGCGATATTCGCGATATGCCTGGAGTGCTCGGCGATCCTTACCGCGCCATCGAGCTTCAACCTGGCGTCACGCCCACGGCCAGCGGTTTGCCGTATTTCTACATTCGTGGCGCACCTCCAGGGAATATCGGATATTATTATGACGGAATTCGAGTTCCGCTTTTGTTTCACGCGGGAGCGGGCCCGAGCGTCATTCCTGCGCCGCTCGTATCCCGTGTGAATTTGCATATGGGTCCTTATCCGGCCGATATCGGTCGGCTTGCTGGTGCGGCTGTCGATGCGGAGCCTGCCCCACCACCGACGCAATGGCGCGGCGAAGGATTGTTTCGTCTCGTGGATATCGGTGGTGTTATTCAAGGCCCCATTTCCAAGGACGCCACCATTCTCGTAGGAGGGCATTACGCAGCGGGTGCGCACCTCATTTCGGCGCTCGTGAAAAACGTCGATTTTGGTTACGCTGATTATCAAGCGCGTTTTACGCAACGTATTGGTTCTCGCGGCAAATTTTCGGCGTTGGTTTTTGGCGCATGGGACAAACTGGCGGCGACGACAGGCGATACAGACGACCGCGATACGTTGCTCGACACCGATTTCCACCGGCTCGATGCGCGATACGACCATGAATTCGAATCCGGCGGCAAAATGCAAGCTGGCGTCACGCTGGGGCTCGATCGTTCACGCGATGTGGGCATCAAGAGTGCGACGGACACCAAAATCGGCGCTCGTTTACGATTCGCCAAACCCATTGGTCATGGCAAAGCATTGATTCGTGGTGGGATCGACGTTGCAGTCGACCATTACGATATGGTGCACAAAGAGCCATGTCCGGCGGGCGATGCATCATGTTTGGAAGAACCATTGGCCTTGTCGCAATTGGATGAAGCCTTTCGCGAGTTATTTCCAAGCCGCAGGGACGTTGCCGTGGGCGCTTGGGCCGATGCACTCATCGTACTGAATGAAACTTCGACGATTACCCCGGGTTTTCGCATTGACCATTATCGTTCGCTCGGCAACGATGCGACAGCGATCGATCCAAAAATCGTCGGACGGTTTGGTGTCGGTGACCGAGTCAAACTCGTACCAACGTTCGGCATCGCGTCACAATTGCCCGGATTCGCTCCGCTACCAGCGCTTCAGATTGCCGGAATTGCGGGTGGATTACAACGAAGCTTGCAATCGAGTTTTGGCGCTGAAGTAAAACTCTTTCCGATTCCGGTTGAAGTGGCCGCGAGTGTTTTTCGCCAAGTGACGTTTAACCTGACCGACCCGATTGGTACGGATCGTGGAACGAGTCTCGGACCCGAGCGCTTTTTGTCCCGCAGCACGGGCGATGCGTATGGCCTCGAACTGAGCGCTCGCGGAGCCTTGCGCAAAGACATGTTCTTTATTGCATCGTATACATTGTCGCGCTCGACGCGTACGGGCGCGAGTGGTTTTGCGATACCCGCGGCAGTCGATCGCACGCACGTGGCGCATGTGGCCATTTTGTACGAATTCAACAAACACTGGCGAGGAGGCGTGCGGCACGTCATTTATAGCGGTTTTCCTGCGGAAGAAGCGGGTACGGGTCGGTCGCCGAGTCTAAATCCGGCGCGTACGCGACCGTTTTACCGACTCGATATTCGCCTTTCGCGCCGTTGGTCGATAGGAAAAACGGGTTTTCTTGGACTCATCTTCGACATTCAGAATGCCACGTTGAGCAAAGAAGTATTTGACGTGACGTGCAAAGAAGGCATTTGTCAGCCGAGAACGCTTGGACCGATCACGATTCCCGGACTGGCGTTGGAGGGGGGATTTTAGGGGACTCCATAATTTAGCGATGAATATTTCGCTCGTTGTCACCGATTGTGACAACGACCCTCATGTTTCGCCACAGTTGATTCGCAAATGCGAGTAGCCCCTGTACTGTACCTGGGCGCTCGCTCCAAAAGATGATCGCTGGGTCCTTGTCATCGTCAAGCAACGTTGATAATTCGTCAACGCGGTTGATGACAGCCTCTTTGAGTTTCTTTGGGTCGCACGTACCTGCGTGCAAATTCGTGGTTGTTTCGGCGATGAGTCTCGCTAGACAAGCTTTCAAACACTCCGGCATCGATTCGATTTCGAATTCCGGCGTCACGCTGATGTCATACGCGACGAAACACGTCGCATGCGCGTCGATAGCCCGATCCGCGAGTACAAGGCCGACATTGCAAGCTATTGCGTGGCACCATCGTTCGCATAGAAAATGGATGTTGTCCATGTCCAACGCAGCGCTACCATCGCAACCATAAACAGCCCCCGCCTCGCTCGCTTCACTGTGCGCCCGATGCTGCTGTTCGCGATCTCGATATTGCGTGGCCAAGATCGTGTGCAGTTTCCCTGCGTCGCCATGACCAAATAGCGCGAGCCCTCGAACCGAATCATTTTTGAGATGCTGCTCGAGATTGACACGTATCGCTTGGGGGTGCTCGACGACCACCACGTTGCCCCCAAGCGCGTCATTCGTGCGTTGTGCCATCCAATGACTATTTTCCAGCGCTTCGTCACCTGGGACATACCCATCGAAGATCAGAACGGTCACGATGGTTGACCCCGCCGACTGCGCAGTCCTACGACGTCAATGGTTGCTGCATGCAGATTGCGAAGGTACTCAAGGGCAACAGGATCAGCATTGCGGAGAAGATTCAGCATTTCCGCTGCCGTGATCGGAATGCCATCAGGGTGCCTGAACATCACCTTGTCCGCCGACACGATCGCAAGCAATTCCTCGAGCGCATGGAGCGTCGGCCCTGGCTCGTAAAGGTGCTGATCGATGTCGCGAAGTCGTTTCGATTCGACGATCGTTTTGCCATGTTCATCGAGTCGGACATCGAAATACCTATTCGGATCGAGATCGAACAAGTTGCTGTGAGTCGCAATGAAAAGCTGGTGAATACTCTTATCTCCGACTAGTTCCGTCAAAAGGACACGTAGTTCCCTCCCCAAGGATGGCGCATGGAGGTGAGCCTCGGGTTCTTCGAGCGCAACAAGGCGACCATTGGATAATTTGATTGCAGCGATGATTGAATAGACCTGAACCACACCCAGACCCGCGTGATCTACGGGAATATCGACCCCAAGCGGATTCGGGGCCAGAAGCATTTCTCGTAATTCCAAATTCCCTGTCTCCTCGTTCAAGAGAACATCGAATTCACCTCGTCCGAGCCGCTGCGCCATGAATTTTCTCAATTCATCGAATCTCTCGCGTGTACGTTTGTCCGTCGAGTTTTTGGCACGAAAAAGTTCTCTGACGATTTGTGCATCCGGAATCGTGCCCACGATACGCGAGTCGTTCGGCCCACCGTCATAAATTGCTTTGGCGGACAGTGTGCGGGACGGTCCTAAATAGCTGAACGCTTGCGGTACGATGCCCCGAAGCACTTGGCGTACTTCTGCATCAGAAAAAGGTAACCCAGGCTTTTGGCCATTAATATAGAGATGCGTGATTCTGAGATTGAAGTCCCCTTGCCGGACACGCCAAAATTTTAGCTCTACGTCCACTTTATGGACGGCGGTTCCTTGAAAGGATACTCCATCGAATTGAGAAACGGGGTCTTCAATAATGGCGCCCAAGACGATCTCATTCGTCTGTTGACGCGCAAAGAAATCGTCCGCACGGATCCACCGTGAAGCTTCGCGCCCAGCTTCGCGAAACGAGAGTTTGTCGTCGGATCCATACGCACTGTCGACAGCGTTTGGCATGAGGAAGAAGAGCGCCTGTAAGGCATCGATAATGTTGCTCTTTCCACTGCCGTTTGGTCCATAAAAGATGTTGAACGAACCTAATTCGTTCAATGTTACGTCCGCGAGGCTTCGATAGCCCCTTACCCAGAACTTCTTGATGTACATGATCGGTCATGATCTTTCGAGAACCGCAATAGGTTGTCAAGGTGAACTTTCGCGTTACATCCAGAGCGTTCGCGATGTTCTAGAGCAACAAACGGCTTGAGCCGATTGTTGATCGTGGGGGTTTGGGGGGAGAGTTGGAGACATGAAAACGCAGTTTTCGTGTCTCCGACGGACCCCCAACGTAAAAACGGCTAGAACATCGAGCGGCACAAGCCGATCGATGTTCTAGGGCCCATCAATCCTTGGATCGCCCAAACAACGCAGCAAATACTCTGGCCGAATTTTAGTAAATTTCCCCCCAAATCTATTTGCCGACCACGCGCGCGCTCGTTCGGCACCTAACTTTCGCCTCCTCAATCCATTCGCGCTTACCACGAGAATGACCATGATTGACCGCGCGTTGTAATCGAAAAATCACGAAGTAGGCTCATCCCCCACGCACCAGCCGCCTAAGCCGTTCGAGACCTTCAATGCTGCGCGCACCGTACCACATGAGGTCCTTGCCGTCACAAAACACGATACGTCCAGTTTTTGCGGCCGGAATGTCGAGTTTTCGGAATACGTCAGCGTCCGCTTCCGTGAATGCGTGCGGTTCATCCGGCAGAATCACCAATTCCGGCTGTCGAGCGACCAGTTCATCGAGCGTCACGCGCGGATAACGCGTATCACGGCTGCCCACGCGTTCGGGCGGAAGTGGCGGCGCACGCCCGAGATCCGCAGCGAGCGGATAACGACGAGGTCGATCGGCGAAAATGTTCTGCCCTCCAACGAGGTCGAGCGAATCGGAAATAAACGTCGCTTCGTGAACCGTCATCAGCGGGTCCATCCAAATGGGCACGAATGCTCGCACAGGCGTGTGCTCTTGCCGGTGTTTTTCGGCTTCACGATGTGCGTGGTAACAATTCGTCACGAGTGCCTTGGCCGCGGGGTCTTCGGAAAGGCCAAGTGCCAGCGCGAGGCGCGCCAAATGTGAAATACCTTCGGCAAACCGTTTGGGGAATGAAACCAGCACCGCAATGCCCGCCGCATCGAGGCGCTCGATTTGCGAACGAGTATTTTCTTCCTGATTGGCAATCACCAAATCCGGTTCGAGTTTAATGACGCGATCGACATCGACGTCTTTCGTACCGCCGACTATTTCAATGCCGTCGACGTCGGCCGCGGGAGCAATACAAAACCGCGTGCGTCCGACGAGTTTTTCCTTGGCGCCCAAACGAATCACCGAATACGTGTCGCTCGGGACCAAAGATACGACGCGCTTGGGTGGCGTGCGAAAAACATAACGGCGTTGTCTATCGTCTTGGAATTTGATGATTTTCATAACGAGCTGGTTTGGTAGGCCGATTCATGGAGAAAAACATGGTGAAAAACGCGGCGCAAGTCAAGGACAACGGGGTGGTTTTCTTCTACGCATCGGCCTCCCACGCCCTCAGCATTCGCCTAACCAATTCCTCCGGCTTCTCCGTCCGCATCACGCTCCCCATTACGGCAAATCCAGTGGCTCCAGCACGCCTTAACTCGCCAATGTTCGTTTCGTCCACACCCCCGAGTGCCCATACCGGCACGCCAAACTTTGCCGCTTCCCCGAGCGCCTCTGGCTGCAACTTCGGCATATATCCCGGTTTGCTGTCCGATGGCGCAAATGGTCCAAGCGTCACGTAATCGGCTCCACCCGCATTCGCGACATCTTCCAAAGTATGGCAAGACAATCCAATGAGCGCTTTTCTGCCCAAACGTTCACGAGCGTCGACAACGTTTGTTCTCGCTGACAAATGTACTCCATCGGCATGTTTCGCGGCTGAGACGTCCGCATGCACGAGGAGCGTCCCGCCAAACCTACGCACAATGGGCAAAACCTCATGCACCAGCGCCAACCGTTCTTTGGGCGCTAAATCATTCTCGCGCAGACTTACCCATCGGCACCCGCCAGTCATTGCTGCAGCGATGATCTCGACGAGCGGCTGCTGGGCTTGGTGGCGATCCGTAATCAACAAAAGCGGAGCAGGCAGCCGCGACAAACTCATGGCTAAATTCATGGGACAGCGTTACGTTCCAATGAGTCCGAGTTCGGGACTCGATGCTTCTGCCCGTGTTTTTTTCGGACTTCGTCCTGCCAAACGCGCAAGACGCCCCCCTTCCACGCCGTACCGCATGGCTGTCGCCATTTTGACAGGTTCGTTGCTCTTCGATATCGCCGTATTGAGCAGCACAGCATCACAACCGAGTTCCATAGCCAGCGCTGCATCCGACGCCGTTCCTACGCCGGCATCCAGTACGACTGGAACCGGCGAACGGGCGCAAATACGTTCAATGTTGTACGGATTCAAAATCCCCATGCCCGATCCAATGGGCGAACCAAGCGGCATCACAGCTGCACATCCCAAATCCGCCAAACGCTGACATACGACGGGATCGTCCGTACAATACGGCAAAACCGTAAAACCCTTACGCACGAGTTCATCGGCGGCTCGCAAAAGCTGCTCGACATCCGGATAGAGTGTTTCCCGATCGCCAATCAATTCGAGCTTCACCCACGTAGTATCTAATGCTTCGCGACCAAGTTCCGCGGTGAGCACGGCATCCTTTACGGTTGCGCATCCCGCCGTGTTTGGCAAGAGAAACGCGCGTCCCGCCACGAGGTCGAAAAGCGATTCTCCATGGCCGGTCAAATCCGCCCGACGCACCGAAACGGTCAGAATTTCGGCTCCTGAAGCGACGAACGCTTCGAGAAAAACCTTTTGATTCGGATACCCAGCGGAACCCAAAAACAAACGCGAAGAAAATGGTTTGCCCGCAATGAAAAGCGGATCGCTGGATTTTCTCGTGGGCCTGTCCATTACCATCATATCAACCACCTTGCATGATTTTGACGATCTCGATGTCGTCACCATCCGATAGGCGAGTTTCCGCCCACATCGATCGGGGCACCACTGTACCATTGATGGCGACAGCAATACCTCGCGCTTCTTTTTGAAAACCTTGTTGGCCGAGCAAATCCACGAGATGTTCGGGCGAAGTTGTCAGGGGTTTCCCATTGACCAGCATCATGCCATCTCCTGGTGGCGAGAAAAGCTTTTCGAAAATCGATCCATGCCAAAAGGTGAGATACGATCGTCGAGTTTTCCCGTCAAGACGAAGTCCGCAATCGTTTCTGCTGTAATCGGTGCCAGCAAGATCCCATTCCGATGATGTCCCGTGGCCAGCACGAGCCCAGCAACTTCGGAGACAGGTCCCAGCACCGGTGCGTCGTCTCGACTACCAGGACGAAAGCCTGTCCACATTTCATCAATCGCCAATTCCTCGATTCCCGGAAGCGCGCGCCATGCCGCTTCGAGCAACGCCATAACACCGCCCGCCGTCAGATTCGTATCGAAACCTTTTTCCTCGGTGGTCGCTCCGACGATCAATCGACCGTCCAAACGCGGGACCAAATAACTCCTGGGTGCCCAAATCACGTGACGAACGAGCGGTTTTTCGCGATTCATGCGCACTGCCAGCATTTGCCCTTTGACTGGACGAATGGGAGGCATCACCGACGCAGGCAAACCTGACACCATTCGCGACCACGCACCAGCGGCCAAAATAACGATATCAGCGGTGTGCAGTTTCTCGGTTATGATGAGACCACGCACACGACCGGCGACGATATCGATTCCCGTGACCAACGTCTGTTCATGCAATTGACCGCCGGCGCGTATGTAAGCCGTTTTTAATGCTATGGCTACTTTGCGATTGTCGACTTGGCCATCATTGGCCGAATAAACTGCGCCAGCCGTGCGCGGATGCAAAAACGGTTCTCGTTCCCGTACGGCGGCTCCTGACAGCCATTCCAATGGAATACCTAAGCTGCGTTGAAATTCGTATTTGTGGCGCAGTGTTTCGACATCGTCGCGATTGAGGGCCACGACCAACGTTCCTTCGCGACGCAAGTCCACCGATTCGCTGCCGGCTTTTTCGAGGTCTCGGGCAAACGCCGGCCACATTGCTTGGCTTGCGAGACACAACGGCAAGAGCACCTGTTCACCAGGTTCAGCTTCGACGCCCGCCGCGAGCATTCCTGCTGCGGCAAACGTTGCGCCTCGTCCAGCTTCGCCTCGGTCGAAGACATCGACGCGACAGCCCGCTTCAGCCAGCCGAAAGCCGATGGAAAGGCCGATAATACCTGCACCAATGATGGCGACAGTCGGACGTTTTTCTGGGAAGTGCAGAGCGGAGATGACGGCCTCCTCGAACGACCGAGGCATGGCCCTGCGTGAGGCAAAAAGCAAGAGGTCCGCGCATTTTGCACGCAAATTCCGACTCGACCGAGCCCGGCTTTGGTTACGCTCGCTTCTCGTCCGTAGGAGGTGTTCAAGTGTTCCGCCCTCAATTCCGCCCTCAATTCCGCCTGCAAATGCAATTTTCGTTCATGTTTCTGTCGACGCTTTTCCTTTGGGGTTGTTCCGGTGAAACCGGCAACGAAAAACCTCCGGAAGAGATACCTCCCAAATTCGATTACCCGCTCGACGATGTCCTCCGCTTGCAGCACATCCAAACGAAATCGACACACAACAGCTATCATGTCGAAACGCCAGAAAATAGCGTCCAAGAATGGATGTACACGCATGCACCGCTGGACGTGCAGCTTGGTATTCAAGGTGTTCGGCATGTGGAACTCGACATTCGTTTGAATGCATCGCTCGAAATCCTCGAAGTGTATCACTTGCCGATTCTCGATGAACAAACCACGTGTTGGAAATTTACGGATTGTTTGTCGGTGCTCAAGAAATGGTCGGATGCGCATCGGGCACACCACGCGCTGGTCATTCAAATCGAAATGAAAGATCAAGTGGCTGCGGACACGGCCGAAAAATATTTCGATACGCTACACAACGAAATTCGTAGCGTTTGGCCCGACAATCGATTGTTCACGCCGGATGAATTGCAAGGGAGCGAAGCAACGCTTCGAGATGCGGTCAAGAAAAATGGCTGGCCGACGCTTGGTGAAATGCGTGGACAAGTGTTCTTCACGCTCGATGACGACGGCATCAACAGGCAGTTCTACACAAAAAATCTCACGAGTTTGGCGGGACGAATCTTGTTTCCGGAATCGTCACCGACCGACCCTTGGGCGGCCATCGCCATCTTGAACAATCCACTTGGCGACGCCGCGGCCATCGCGGATGCGCTTGCAGCGAACATGCTCGTGCGTACGTTCGTCGACGGAACCCAAGAACAACATGATGCGGCCATGACAAACGGCGCGCACTTCTTGACGACCGACTACCCAGCACCTGTCGACGGGATGGCCTACTGGTTCGACTTGCCCGGAGGAACGCCTTCACGCTGCAACCCGGTCACCGCACCCGCCATGTGTACGTCAGAAGCGATCGAAGACCCCAAGTTTGTCGGGGACTGATATGGTTGCTGCTCAAACGGAAAACTGACCGCTCACCCGCGCACGGCCATCATCCCGGCTCCGATCGACAATACCATCGCCACCGCGATAATCACCCCGGCGCCAGTCATCCATGCGTGCGGCGCTTTGTCGATGCTCACGCCAGGTCGTCGCTCGTCCATCGGCACGAGTCCTTCACCCAGGAACAGAATCGTCAAGACAAACCCAAAAAAACCGCCGCCAAAATGCGCCAAAACATCGATACCTGGAAGGAAGCTCAAGAATATGTTGAGCACCAACGGTCGCCAGGCACTCGACTTGAGCCGCGACAAGAGCAGCGGAGGTAACAAGCCGCGCGGGAACACGACGATCGCCAAGACAGCCATCATCAAGCCCCAGATCG
Organism: Polyangiaceae bacterium; assembly: GCA_031415295.1. Lineage (GTDB taxonomy): Bacteria > Myxococcota_A > Polyangia > Polyangiales > Polyangiaceae > Polyangium. Next base: position 10,613 of record JANORL010001363.1, read on the forward strand.
CACCTGATGCGCCGGCACTGATGCTGTTGCTACCGAAATACGTCGTGACGAGCGCAGCACCGAGCCCGGACAAACCGTACAGAAGAAAAAACCGACGCGCGCCCAAAATTGGCTCGACCAGGAGCCCTAAATTGTAGAGCGCCAACATGTTCATGAAGAAATGCATCACGCTCCAGTGCAGGAACGTCGACGCGTACAGACGCCACACTTCTCCACCACGCACGAGCGGTCCACTCGTGGCGCCCATCGCTCTGATCACCTCTGGGTACGTGGACGAACTCGCTTTGGCGTAAGCGAAAAGTGCGACGGCGGCGCACGCAGCGATGAGGACGTAGGTTACGGGAGTTTGTCCACGTAGCTTGGACAGTGCTTGTTGATCACGCTCCACGAGCGCTCGGCCGCGAACGATCGCTTCACGCAAACGTTCGGGTGGAAGCGCTTCGGTTTGTTTGATCCGCTCGCCTGCCGTCTCGAGTACCGCGAGTTTGTCCCCGGTCACGTGCGTCAGTCGACTCGCATCATCGACGTGGTGAAATCCGAAACTTACGTTCGCGCCGCCCTTGGCCGCTGTTGCGAGCACTTGCACGACGGCTGGGCCTCCGCCGATCGCGACGACATGGGTAGGAACGTTTCCGCCGCTGGCGAGACGAACGATTTCCCCGACGAGCTTTGGCAAGCGCTCGAGTGCGTCGCGATCACGCGTGGGCACGAGGAAAATTTGGGGCGGTGCGGTGGGTGAGACGAGCAGCGAAAATTCGGGGCGATGTTGCAGCAGCGACATCTCTGGATCGATAGCGAACAATGCGCCGAGCAGTCGATCGCGACGCACGACATTAGGGTCCGTAGGTAGGTCTGGAAGATCTGCGGCGTCGTCGAGCGGCATGTGGGTGCAAGGTTGGTCGTGCGGGCTCTGGAACGCAAGGCACGACGAAACGTTGCGCAGTCCAAACATTGGCTCTCGGCAAGGCGGTAGGCGGTCGAGTACCATGGGCGCGTTATATGCTGAACTGGCTCTCCAGCTTGCTCCCGATTCTGATTCTGCTCGCGGCGATCGTCGTAGTGATGCTTCGGTTGCCAAAGATCGACGTAGGTCATGCGGATGCCTACAAGCGTCGACGCTTCATGAATTGGTTTCCGCTCGGTTTGACGTACGCGCTTCTGTATTTCGGGCGCTACAACCTTTCGGCCAACGCTCCGCTCCTGGACAAACTCGGGCTGATGACCAAGCTCGACTTTGGAAACATCAGCGGGGCGGGTTCATTCGTTTATGGCGTGGCATTTCTTTTGAATGGGCCCCTGGCGGACCGTTGGGGAGGTCGCACGACGATATTGATATCGGCGGGTGGCTCGGCCGTCATGAATTTGTTCATGGCCGGGTTACTTTCGCGGGCCCAAGCCGGCGCCATGACCCATGACGATTTTGTTCAGGTGATGACGGTATTTAACGGCTTGAACATGTATTTTCAAAGTTTTGGCGCGGTATCCATCGTCAAAGTGAATGCGGCGTGGTTTCACGTACGCGAACGCGGCATGCTCGGCGGGGTTTTTGGCATTCTGATTTCGCTGGGCCTATATTTTGCCTACGATGGTAGTCGCGCGATTGCTGATAAATTCGGAATCGTGAATGCCTTCATCGTGCCGGCGGGATTGTTGATTGCCTTTGCCATTTTGGGTCGCTTCATCATTCGCGATCTGCCGAGTCAAGCGGGGTTTGCTGATTTCGACACGGGTGATGCATCAAGCGGCGATACGGGACCGACGCTCGGTGTCGTTGCAGTGGCAAAGCGATTGCTCACGCAGCCGGTCGTTTTGATCATCGTGGCTATCGAATTTTGCAGCGGATTTTTGCGTAACGCCGTTATGCAATGGTACCTTCCGTACGCTGCCAAGACGGGATTCAAGACCGGGTTCGTCTCGGTCAATTGGGGCGTTCTCCTGTGCGTCGCTGGTATTTTAGGTGGAGTTTTCGCGGGTTTCATTTCGGACCACGTATTCGGCTCGCGCCGTGGTCCCGTTGCTTCGGTGCTGTTTGGTGGACTCGGTCTCGGCGTATTGCTCACGTACCTCACGCTGGGGACCGTCATGACAGGGTGGGCCGTGGTTTTCATGTCGTTGTGTGTCATTGGCGTGCACGGCATGTTGTCGGGCACGGCAAGTGCTGATTTCGGCGGCAAGAAATACGCGGGGACGGCAACGGGTATCATTGATGGATTCGTCTATCTCGGAACCGGCTGCCAAGCGCTCCTTTATGCACGCATTCTTCCCCAGAAATCGCCAGCAGACACCATCATTGCGAATTGGAAAATATGGCCCATCACCATGCTTCCTATTGCTCTGTTAGGGTTCTTTCTCGCCACTCGCCTATGGAATGCGCGGCCCAAGGCGGCGTCGGCTCCCGTGCCATCGCCTGAGCCAGCTACTGCAGCAGCAGCTGAATGATGTCGTCCGTGGCGCGCGCGATACAGTCGTGGACACGTGGACACGCCGCACGTCGTCGATCACCTCAAAATACGCGCCGTTTACTTTGAACACGACGCGGCATGGTCCATGAAGGACACGCCTTCATGCTCGCACGTACCGCTCTCTTCGTTCTGACTACGTTGGTTCTCGGTTGCTCAAAGCCGCAAACGCCGGTGCAGCTTCAAGGGTCCAGCAGCGCGAAATCGGTTGTCGTCGAGTCGTCTTCGACCGTGTCGACAGACAAACCCGAGGCGACGCCAGGACAAATCGACCCGTCCGAATTTGCCCATGTCGTAAGCGATCATGGCTCGACGTTTGTCGTACTTTCCGCAGACTCCGAACATGAACGTTGGGCCTTGGGTGCACCAACGCTCGTCTCGAAAGACAGCCCCGTGGTGGTGCGGCGCGAAGTCGATCAAACGTTGCTGCCCAAAGCAATGTTGCGTCTCGCGGGTCGGTCGATGCGTATCTTTGGAACGGCCGGAGAAGTTTGTCGTGGTACACTTGCCGCGCCTGCGTTCCTGAGTCGCGCCGAGCCGCACTTTGGCGAGCGGGAACATTGGAGTGGCGACGAAGAAGACGAAAATGGCCTCAAAATTCCGGCATTTTCGGATGAACGTATCGCCGAAATTGCGTGGGACATGACGAGTGACGGGAAACTTCTCGTCGCTGAGTTGGTCGGGACAACTGGTGATTGTCAAGACGCACTGTTTGCTCGTGCGACTGATTTACCCGCACTCGCGACAGCTGCTGCGCGTCGTCCTTCGGTGTCTCTCACCGCGCAAGCGATGGCCGCGTTGCGCAAGTTGCCCGCGTACGAAGCGATCGAGAAATCGTATCGTAGTTCGAGCCAAGCCACGTCTTCTGTGTCGTGGACCGAGAGTCAGAACGCGGAAGTGAGCATGTACGAATTTTCGACGGGCAAGGCGACGTTTTTGTGGGTGTCGGCGTTTGGCGGTGAAGTGTGCAGTGAGTTTTCCGGCCGGATGAACGTGTTGTGGAAAGTGAAGGGGACAAACGCCAAGACGTTCGAATTCAGCGTGCTCTACGAAGGCGATGCGGAGTTCAATCCACGGATGCTCGTGCGGCTTCCTGGAGATGAAACTCCGTCGCTGCTCGGTCGGGAATCGATTCTGCGCAAGGACACCAAAGTGTATGGCGTCCAGGATCTACACGTTCCGTTTTTCGATTGCCCTTGTTGAGCGCGGCAGTGGGTCAATCGGGAAAAACGATCGCGAAGTGGTCCACGCCGGTACGCGTCGTTGGATGACGGCGTGATCGCGGCTTGAATTGACGCCAGGGTCGAGGTGTGAGAAACACGACGAGGTGCAAGAGCCTGGTAGATCGTCAAAGAGGCGCGGAATGAAGCATCGTCTCGGGTTTGTCATTGCTGTAGGTTTGGGGCTTGTTGGTCAAGCATCGGCGTTGGCACAGCAACCTGCGCCGGCCCCGCCAGCAGCCCCGCCAGCAGCCCCGCCGGCAGCCCCGCCAGCAGTTCCATCCTCGGACAAACCACCGTCAGATTTGACGCCTCCGCCCTCGGACAAACCCACGGACGCACCAGCTGTGCCTCCTGGTGATTCCGTTGCAGGTCAAACGGATCCGAACACGCAGCCAGCGCCAAAGGCGCCTGAGCCTACGCCGAATGCGCCACCTGCTCCTCCGTCTCCAGGCGCGGCAACGACGGGGCCCACGGTTCCGCCACCGGTTACGTTGCCGCCGTATCTGACGGGTGGTCCCGCGCCGATATTGATTCTTCCACCAGTCGCACCTTCGACAACGATTGCACCACCGCCGCCTGGTCCTGGTGCCGATGCAGGTGTGACGCCGGGGAAGAAGCCGGCGTATTTACGATGGCGTGGCTCGGGTATCAGCTGGAACCACTCGGCGAGCGCGACGGCGCTTGGCGTTGGCAACGACTATATCAGTGGCGACGATCAGCAGTACGTTCAGAGTTTGTCGGCGACGTTCAATTATTTCCTCATCGAACCCAAGGATGCGAAGGGAAACAAGCGCGGATACCAGCTTCGGGTCCAAACGTCCCTGGGGTTTGACGTCGAATTGACCAACAGTGACTCCACCAAAGAAAAATACGAAAAGCAATTGCGGGACATTCCCGTGTCATTCGTATTGACGAAACCGCTGTGGAAAGGCGCGAACGATGCAAGCGTCACCCTGAACCTCAACGGTACAGTCATTCTGCCGACGTCGTTGGTTTCGCGTAGTCAAGGCATTTATTTTTCGGCCAATCCGCGCGCGGCAATGTTTTTTAATGTGCCGCTACGAGGCAAAGACGCTTCCTTTTTGCAGAGCGTTTTTCTTGGTGTAGGTTCGGCGTATACGCATCGTTTTTCCGCAGCGGAAACGCCGACGAATACCGATTTGCGCCGTCTTCGCCAAACGACGACCGGATCTTTGCTCGTGTCGGATCAGCTCACCGGACGATCGCTTGATTCGAATAACCTTCGGGGAAGTGCATTCGCATTCTTTAGCGAAAAGCTATTTGGTGGTGACTTGTGGGCGTCCGTGGGTGTTGGCGCGACGTACCAATTCGTCAATAATTTCGAGTCAGCTTCCAACGGCTGCGATGTCATGATCATGACGGGCTGCACGACGGCGCAACGCTTGGACGAACCGCTCAATGCGCGTGTCGTGGCGGATTTCGGCGTGAGTTTCAGCTATTTTCCCAATGCCGATTGGGGCGTCAGCGTCGGTTATGACAATGCCGCGGGGCAACTTGGCCTCGACGGCAAATGGCGCAATCCGTTCCATAGTCCCAATGCGCAATTCAGCGCAAGTCTCATCGTATCGGTCGACTCTCTTGTCGAAAGACTACAGGGCAACATTCGCGCGGAGCCAGTCATTTTCTTCGGGCGTAACCAGAAAGTGCCGAGCTTGCAACAAGCACGGCAAACCGAAATCTTGTTCTGATTGGGTTTCGGGCTGATCTAGCTCATGCCACTCGTAGACGCCGAATTCAGCGCGGCGTGACGTGGGTGTTCGTGGGACGCGAGGCAAGGTCGAACGTGCGTTCGATGCCGTATACAATGTGCCAAGAATACCCCCATGCTTTGTGGTCGTGTGCTTGGCTCGGTTCCTTTTTTTCTCGCCACGTTATGCGTAGCGATGGTGCCTCGAGCCCACGCATCCGGGCCTGTGACATTGCGCTGGTCGGCGCCCACGGATTGTCCGACCGAGAGTGAAGTTATCGAAGAAGTCAACCGATTGCTTGGCGCGCGGACGGCTTCGGACGACCGATCGTTCAACGTCGTTGCCGATGTCACGCGAAAAGACGACGGAACCTTCGTGGTTCGTCTGGAAATACCTGCGGCAGACGGCCCGCGTTTGCGTGAAGTGAGTGCAGTGTCGTGTGTTGCGCTCGGACAAGCTACCGCGCTGATCTTGGCGATGATGGTGGACCCGGAGGCAGCATTGACAGCGCCGCCTGCGCCTCTACGACCACCTGAAGAGCCGCCCGGGCAAACCTCACCTAAACACGTGGACCCTGGACAAACTCAACCGAAACGAGAACCACCGGATACGCCGCGTCCCTCGGCGCCCGCGTTCGACAAGGCATCACGTCCGCCTCCTTCACAGGGTCCGATAGCACGTGTGCCGGTGAAGAAGTCAGCTGCATATCGTCGTCCTCCGCTTTCAGCTGCATTACTTGTCCTCGGTGACGTAGGTTCGTTGCCCGGTCCGGCGATTGGTTTTGGAGGGGCATTCGGCATTTTTCCTGGACGGCTCCGATTCGAATTTGGAGCGGCGCACTTTTTTGAAAGAACCGGCACGATTCCCACATTTTCAAAAGCAAAGACCAATGTGAATTTATGGGCGTTTCATGCGTCGTGTGGAGTGGCAATGAATATTTATCAAAAAGTCGAATTTACTCCGCGCATTCGATTCGAGGTGGGGCGTTTGTATGCGTCGAGTTTCGGTGTGTCCGATATTGGCGAGGGGGCAGGCGTCGTCGTTGGTATTGGTGTGGGCGGATTGGTATCCGTCCAGCTGGCCCGAAATGTTCACGTCGGCCTAGGATTGGATGGAGTAGTACTGCCGGCATATCCAAAATTCATCGTGACCGGGGTCGGAGTCGCGTACGAGCCATCGTTCATCGTCGGTCGTCTCACATTAGGGGTCGCATGGCGTTTTTGAAATTTTTCTTCACGGGTGCGCATGAGCCTGGCCACTCAACGGGATGCTTGGCACCTCTTGCGTCTGTTCATGCGTCGTCATTAGCGGCTGTCCCTATGGAGAGTGCGTCCGCTGTTCGCGTGCAGGCATTGCAATCGGTACCGCCGTTCGAGGTCATTTACAACGAGCATTTTGATTTGGTTTTTCGCAACATTCGGCGTCTTGGTGTTCCTGAGGCGTTGGTGGACGATGCTGTGCAGGAAGTATTTCTCGTGGTGTACCGTAGACTGGGGCAATTCGAGGGACGTTCGTCATTAAAGACGTGGATATTTTCTATCGTCACGCGCGTGGCGAGTGACCACCGTCGCGCGATTCGTCGCAAAAGCCCGCACATGCGAAATCCCGATTCGGCGGTCGACGTCGACGATATTGCTGATGAACGAGCCGAAGGGCCGCACGAGAGAATGGAGCGGCTCGAAGGGGTGCAATTGCTTCACCGGCTGCTCGAAGAAATCGACGATGAAAAGCGTATCGTGCTCGTCCTTGCGGAACTCGAGTCGATGACGGTGCCCGAAATTGCGGATACGCTGGGGGAAAATCCCAATACCATTTATGCGCGGCTTCGGGCGGCGCGCCGTGAATTCGAACAAGCCGTGACGCGGGAGCGAGCACGCGATACGTGGAGGTTGCGATGAGTGAACTCGGGCCGGAAGCGCGGGAGATTCTTCGCAATGGACGGGACGGAGACGACCCGTCACCAGCGGATCGCACGCGAATACATTCGGCGCTGATGGCGTCTATTGCGGCGGGTGCGGCAGTGACGGTTGCGGGGCAAGCGAGTGCTAGTACGACGAGTACGGTTGCGAACATGGGTTTGCCGTCATCCGTAGGCGTGGTCAAACCCATAACGATGTCTCTTGCCGGGACTGTGTTTGGAAAAGGTCTGTTGATTCTGTTTTTGGGTGCGGCGGGCATTGGCGCGCTTTTGGCTTGGCCGTCGGCGAATTCGAGTCGCGCGCCTATCGAGCACGGCGGCGCCGACAAACCTACGATTTCGACATTGGAACCGACGGCAATCGTTACACCGGTTGCATCGACGGAAGCTGAATCAGAACCCCCCATGATTCCCCCATCGCTTGCGTCTGTTTTGGTAGTTCCTGCCAAACCACCACATGCTCGTGTAGCTCCTTCTGTTTCGTCACCGGTTTCGTCACCGAAGGTGACTGAAGAAACCGAGGATTCGCTCGTTGCCGAAACACAACGATTGCGTGAAGCGCATGGGGCATTACGCGGAGGCGATCCGGAAAAGGCCTTGGCGCTGCTGTCGGCACGAGCAGCGGAGGGTGAGGGGCAAAAATTGCGTGAGGAGCGGGCGGCGGCGCGTGTGCTCGCGTTGTGCAAGCTTGGGCGTGTGGATGAGGCGAATGCCGAAGCAGCGGCATTTTTGGCGCAAAATCCCCGATCACCGCTGGCGGATCGTGTTCGTAAAGCGTGTACGATCGGTCGTTGACGATTTTTACACGGACTGGTCGATGACCGGCCACTCACTGTAGGTAGTAGTAGACACGTCCACAAAAAGTGGGCGTGGAAAGGATTGCTTGTCATGACGAACGTACGAAGCTTCATTCTCAAGGCTCTTTTTCCTATCGGTGCCCTGCTGGCGTTGACGGCATGTATTGACCCCGTGATCATCGGCGGTAATGGTAACGGCGGTAACGGCGGCACAGGCGGCAACGGTGGTGGTGGCGTAGCCTGCACGACGGACGCGAATTGCGCACCCGGACAAACTTGCGTCAATGGCGCTTGTACAGACGGCAACACGATGACGTGTAATGGTGTGCCGAGTCCGTTGAGCTGTACGCAGACGGGATGTGCAGCGGGACAAGTATGCGCGATGGACCCGGATCCGAATGCATGTTATCCATCGAGTTGCGGATGTGATGCGGCGACGGGATTGTGGGTTTGCACGGCGGATTGCGGTCCAGGTGGCATCTGCGTACCGTCGCAGCAATGTGGTCCGAATGGTGGGTGTCCACCCGGCACGATGTGCGATGCGAGCGGTATGTGCGTTGGAGTCTGTACACCGTCTCCTGAGACCTGTAATGGTGTGGATGACGATTGTGACGGCGCCATTGACGAGCAGAACGATCCAGCAATGCCGCTTTGTGCCGACGGTTCGGTATGCGTGATGGGACAATGTGGTGGCAATCCTCAGATGTGCGGCCCGAATAGCCCTTGCCCACCCGGACAGGTTTGCACGCCGAATGGCGTATGTAGTCCTGGTGGTTGTGTACCAAAGCCGGAAACCTGCAACGGTATCGATGACGATTGTAATGGCGTTATCGATGATGGTTCGGGAGCAGTTTGTGCGGATGGCTCGGTATGCGTCAATGGTCAATGCGGAGGCAATCCGGCGCAATGTGGACCGAATAGCCCGCCGTGTCCTCCGGGTCAGGTTTGCACGCCGAATGGCGTATGCAGTCCTGGTGGTTGTGTACCAAAACCGGAAACTTGCAATGGCCTTGATGACGATTGCGATGGCGTCGTCGACGATGCCGCAGCGGGTACGACATTGTGCCTGAATGGTGGCCAATGCGTGATGGGACAATGCAGCACGGTGGTCCAATGCGGACCGAATAACCCTTGCCCCGCCGGACAGGTTTGTAACCCGAACGGCGTATGTATGCCGGGCGTTTGCCAACCCGTACCGGAAACCTGCAATGGTAAGGATGACGATTGCGATGGTGTCGTCGACGATTCTCCGGCGGGAGCAACGTTGTGCCCGAACGGTTTTTGCTTTGCCGGCGCATGCACCATGCAATGCAGCAGCAATGCGAATTGTCCGGCCGGCCAGGTTTGCCAAAACGGCCTCTGCAAGTGAAACGATGACGGTCGCGCGGGGCCGATCATCGCCCCGCGCAGGCCATAAGCGCTAACGTAGACATGCATCGCCCTCAATTCTCTATTCCCGCGGGGTATGAGGCTGCACGCCCCATCGTCAACTGGGTAGAGGGAAAACGCCGAAAGCGCGCAGCGCTTGTCGGCATTTTTCCTGACTAGGGTTGAGCGCGAAGCGCTCAACCGGTCGACAAAACAGGATTCCGTGGACGCGAATTATTTCGCGAGCAATTTGGTCATGGCCAACGCGGATTGGCCTCCCCGATAAAATTCAGGAATTTCGAGCGTTGCTTGATATCCACTCGATCCGAAAAGAACGAGTGCGGGTCGATTGCCGCGTGCCGTATTGAGTGACATGCATACGGCACTGCTTTCGCGAGCAATGGTTTCCGCACCAGCAAGTACGACTTGGCCAATGCCCATTCTACGGGAATGTTTGCGGACGGCGATGGCATCGAGGTGGGCGACGACAGGGTGCGACCAAGGTCCAAAGGGTCGGGTCAACGCCTCGAAGGTGACAATCGCAAATCCTAGGCGTTCGCCATCCTTTTCGGCCACGATCGTACGTGCCGTCCGTCCGTGGACCATCGCCATGATTGACTGCCGCGGTGCATGGGACCAGCGCGCAAACGATTCTTGCGCTGCGTCGCGAATGAAATCGTCGTCGTCCGATCGGCGAAGGCGTACCGTGAGCAGACCCGTCGTTCCCATGTGGCCACTCTAGTGCAAAAACATTGAAAATGAAATAGCGAAGCCACCGACATCGACGTTCCGTGCGCGACGTGGGCGACGAGCGCGACGAGCGCGACGTGGGCGACGAGCGTCGGTATGATGTCCGGAGACATTCTTCTTGCACGCATCAAACCCATCTGCTACGCGTCGTTTGGGTGCTGAGGGGTGCGGAGCAGCTACACACGCCTAGGCTTGCCATCGTGGTCATTCTCGACTACGGTGGCACGCCGTGCCGAAACCTTTTCATTACGCCTTTCCTGTCGTCGACCTCGTTTCCACTCGTCGCTTCTATGGCGAACTTCTCGGCTGTGCTGAAGGTCGGAGCGCCGACTCGTGGGTTGATTTCGATTTTTTCGGTAACCAAATATCGGCGCACGTCGCCGCTGAAATGCCGCGACAGGTGGCTCATGGTCACGTGGACGGCATTGAAGTTCCTATTCCACACTTCGGGGCTATTCTGGAATGGGATGAATTCGATCGCCTTGCAAAACGACTCGAGGCGGCCAACATTGCTTTCGTGATTACGCCGCGTATTCGTTTCGTGGAGCAGCCTGGTGAACAAGCGACGATGTTTTTTTGCGACTTCAGTGGCAATCCATTAGAATTCAAAGCGTTTCGGCATCCGAAAAACGTATTAGCCGGTTGAGTTGTGTTTTTCGCCCATCACGCCCCTTGCAGGCTCCGTAGGCCTCTGCTACGTGCCGTGCGGCAAACGAGGCATCCATGAAGCTGGCAAGTTTACGAGGGCCCGGAAGAGACGGGACGCTGATTGTCGTGCGTAAAGACGGTCAGGCATTCGCTCGCGCAGGTGATCGCGTTCCGACCATGCAGGCAGCTCTGGACGCTTGGAGCAGCCACGAAAGTTACTTGCGCGATGTCGCCACAGGTCTCGAACAGCAGGAAATCCAGGCCGAAACGTTGGATTTTGCTCAGCTCGCTCCGCCATTGCCTCGGGCCTATGAATGGGTCGACGGATCGGCGTATATCAACCATATCGTGCTTGTCCGAAAAGCGCGCGGGGCCCAACCTCCCGAGACGTTGCGCACGGATCCGCTCGTGTACCAGGGAGGTTCGTCGGTTCTATTGGGGCCGCGCGACGACATCGTCCTTTACGACGAACGTTGGGGGTTGGATTTCGAATCAGAAGTTTGCGCGATTCTTGGAGATGTGCCCATTCGGACGACAAAAAGCGAAGCATCGCAACATATTCGACTTTTGTGTTTGGCCAACGACATTACGCTGAGAAACCTGATTCCGGCGGAATTGGCCAAAGGTTTTGGGTTTTTCAATTCAAAACCGGCGACGGCGTTTTCCCCGTTTGCGGTCACGCCCGATGAATTGGAAGATTCATTTCGCGATGGCCGCGTGTATTTGCGATTGCGGAGCATTTACAATGGGGACATGGTTGGAGATTGTGATGCGGGGCCCGAGATGCATTTCTCTTTTTTCGACTTGCTCGAGCACATCGCGAAAACCCGCAGTTTTGGGGCGGGGACCATTCTTGGCAGTGGAACCGTATCGAACGACGACGAAGCACGCGGGATTTCCTGTTTGGCCGAGCGCAGAATGCGGGAAACGATTGCTTTCGGTGCCCCCCGAACGCCTTTCATGAAGGTGGGCGATACGATTGCCATCGAAATGCTCGATACCCACGGTCGTGATATTTTTGGACGAATCGAACAAAAGGTGGTGTCTCCATGAAATTGTACGGATATTGGCGCAGCTCGGCGAGTTATCGTGTACGGATCGCGCTCCATCACAAATCCATCGCGTTCGAATACATTCCGGTCCATTTGATCAAAGATGGTGGCGAGCAACATGGCGATGCGTATCGGGAAAAGAACCCGATGGAGCAAGTACCAATTCTCGAATTCGAAGAAAGTGGGGTGGTTCGGCGGCTTGGACAATCGATGGCGATCATGGAATGGCTCGAGGAGAGTTTTGTTGCGGCACCGCTGCTACCAGTGGATCGAACGTTGCGGGCGCGAACGCGACAGCTCGCAGAAATCGTGAATTCGGGCATTCAGCCGTTTCAAAACTTGACCATGCGGGCCATCATCAAAAATGAGCTGGGCGGGGACGATGTGGCGTTGGCGCGACGGTTCATTGAAAAAGGCCTCCGCGCATATCAACTCGTGGCGACCGACGTGGCGGGTGCGTGTTCTGTGGGTGATGCCCCATCGATGGCCGATGCGTGTCTCATCCCGCAACTGTACAGTGCTCGGTCGCTTGGCGTTGACCTATCACAATTTCCACTTCTATTGCGAATCGAGCAAAACTGTAATGACCGACCAAGTTTTCAAGCGGCTCATCCGGACAAGCAAGTGGACGCGCAGCAGTCCGCGTGAAAGGTAATTTGATCATGGCCACCACCGAATCTTTGGGCATCAAGCGGATCGAGGCGCTTCATTATTACGTCCGGGACCTCGAACGTAGCCGCAAGTTTTACTGCGAAAAACTAGATTTCCAGGAAATCGCTCATTCGACAGCCGAACTCGAACAAGCAGCTCGACAACGTTCGGTCGTTTTTCAGGCCGGTGAGTGCACGATTGTTTGCTCTGCCCCTGTAGGCGAAGGCGGGCGGGCGGCGCGGTATTTGCGAAAGCATCCGGATGGTGTAGGAACGTTGATTTTCGAAGTAGAGGACATCGAGCGCACGTTTAAGTTGCTCGATCGGCGCGGCGGAACGCCCATTGACGAGATTGCTCGGGACAGAGACGACGCTGGTGAGTTCGCATCGTTTTCGATTACGACGCCATTTGGTGATACGACGTTTCGGTTCGTGGAGCGCAAGGGTTATCGCGCATTGTTTCCGGGCGCTGAACATTACGCAACACCGTTGGGCGGGAAAAACCAGCTTGGTTTCACGCATTTCGATCACGTCACGTCCAACTTTCAAACGATGTCCCCGGCGATTTTGTGGATGAAGCACGTACTTGGGTTCGAACAATTCTGGGAAATCCAATTCCATACGGACGACATCGCCAAAGGCAGCGATCATGGTTCGGGTTTGCGGTCCACAGTCATGTGGGATCTGGCGTCGGGCGTAAAGTTTGCCAACAACGAGCCTTATCGTCCGCACTTCAAGAGTTCGCAGATCAACGTTTTTAATGAAGAGCATCGCGGGGATGGCGTGCAGCATGTGGCGCTTGCCGTGCCCGAGATCATTTCGACAGTACGGCAGATGCGGGAGCGGGACGTCCAGTTCATGCCGACGCCGAGCACCTATTACGATATGCTTCCGGAGCGGCTGAAAATACTTGGCGTGGGAAAAATTGACGAATCCATTGATGATTTGCGAGCTCTCGAAATACTCGTCGATGGAGTACTCGTCGAAGGTGAAGGGCCATCAAAGTATTTGTTGCAGATTTTTCTGAAGGAATCCGCAGGTACGCACGGGGATCCGATGGCCGGACCGTTTTTTTACGAGATTATCCAGCGTAAGGGTGATCGTGGGTTTGGCGGGGGTAATTTCCGTGCGCTTTTCGAGAGCATCGAACGGGGTCAAAAAAAGCAGGAGACGTCATCGTGATCGAACGAGTGGCGTGTGGCGACATTCCGCGTAAACACCACATTGCTTTGCGCGACGCGACGGGCCAATTGCGTTACGAAGAATGCCTCACGCGTAGCGGATTCGACGGGCCGTATACGATTGCTTATCACGAACGCCGGCCGCATGAACATCGGGTAATCCAAGCGGAACACGGGTTTGTTTTGCCAAGGTCGGTGGGGGCAAGAGCGCTGGCGAAGCGGCATTATCGCAGTTCAGCGGTGCCCGCGAAAAGCGGCGCACAAGTAGATGTGCGATTGCCCTTGTTGTTCAATGACGATGTGGTGGTGTCGATCGTGACGCCCGATGCTGCGGATCCCGTTTACTTTACGAATGCCGACGCGGACGAATTGTTCTACATTTTCGACGGATCGGGGCTATTGCGCACGATGCTCGGAGATTTGCGGTACGACAAAGACGATTACGTCTTCATTCCGAAGGGGTTGTTTTACCGGTTCATTCCGGACGCGGTACCGCAACGATGGTTATGTATGGAGGCGTTCGGGGGCATTCATGTGCCGTCGAAATGGCGCAACGATGTTGGGCAATTGCGGATGGATGCACCGTATTGCCACCGCGACTTCAAAAAGCCGGAATTCCGAGGGCCCCTCGATGAAGGGTTACGTCACGTCGTGGTGAAATGCGAAAATGCTTTTCACGGGTTTTCGACGACGCATTCGCCGCTCGATGTGGTAGGGTGGGACGGGACGGTGTATCCGTTCGTTTTTCCGATTTTGAATTTTCAACCGCGCGCGGGGCTCGTGCATTTGCCACCTGATTGGCACGGTACGTTTGCAGCCCGCGGAGCGCTTATTTGCAGCTTCGTTCCGCGCGTCGTCGATTTTCACCCGGAAGCGATTCCTTGTCCGTATCCGCATTCGTCGTTCGATTGCGACGAAATCATCTTTTATTGTCGCGGCAATTTCACGTCGCGTCGAGGTGTTGGTCCGGGCAGCATTTCCCATCATCCGCGGGGAATTCCGCATGGTCCGCATCCTGGTGCATATGAAGCGAGCATTGGAGTGCGCGAAACGAGCGAACTTGCAGTGATGCTCGATACGTGGAAGCCGTTGGCGGCGACGGATGCGGCCGTGAGCGTCGAGGATTCGGGGTATCAGGACAGCTTCGTGGAAGGGTAGGGGACACCATGAAAACCGCCACGGATTATCTCTACTTCGAGACGAAAAAGCGCCGAGAACTCATCAACATTACCGATCGCGTGGCGACATTCGTAGAATCGAGCGGCATTCGAGAAGGCATGGTGCTCGTATCTGCCATGCACATTACGGCAGGTGTTTTTGTGAACGATCACGAGCCGGGGTTGTGGGAGGACATTTGGCAATGGCTCGAGCATTTGGCGCCCGAGCGTGAGGACTACAAACACCATCGCACGGGCGAAGACAATGGCGATGCGCATTTAAAATCGTTGCTCGTGCATCATGAAGTCATCGTGCCCATTACCAACGGAAAACTCGACCTTGGTACGTGGCAACAAATATTTTATGCTGAATTTGATGGCCAACGGCGTAAGCGTATGATTTTGAAGGCGATGGGAGCCGAATGATGACGCAATCTTCTACGGAAGTGCGGCTGCTAGTGCCGATGCCGCGAGCGTCGCTTCCATAATTTGGACCAGGGCCGGGACAGCGGCTGGTTTTCCGATATGGGCCGCATTGACGATGTGCTGTGTTCGTTCCTGAATCGTGCCAATGTCAGAACCAGACATGAATACGATGGGAACGCCGTGCCGAGTGCGGATGCGTTCCGCCGTTTGAATGCCATCCAATGCCCCGATGAGATGGATATCCATTAAAATGAGGTCGGGTTGCTCAGTTTCCATGCAATTGAGCGCTTCTTCTCCGGATGCAAGAACACGACACACTTGGTATCCGAGCCGCGGCAGGGCCCTCGATAAAGACAACGCGACAAAGGCTTCGTCTTCCACGATGAGAATTTTTTTCGTCGTCGTCATCGTCTGCTCATCAGCCCTTGTCAATATGTACCGAGAATATCATCTGGAGCGAACTTACGCAAGAAAAAATCTTGATAAACGTGTAAAATGACACGTATCAGCGAATTCTGTTTTCACGACGATTCACGCAAAATTCCTGATCGATCCACCACGAGCACATGGTCACGCCACGTGACCCTACGCGAGCGTAATGCATACGTAAACGCGCACGCGAGCACCAAATCGGCCAATATCGCATCTCGCAAAATGCCCACCAGCCGCACCTTACGTCGCGAAATATGTGTTGCGAAAAGTGCAATGAGCAATCGGGTCGTCAATACGAGTCCAGCCGCCAGAAATCCAGAAAATGGTTCAATCAGCGAATACCATAACGATACGATGACAATGGGCCACGTCGCAAAAAATAGGCCCGGGTAACTCCATAAGAGAAACGACCGTTGCGCTCGAATGACCGTCATCCAGCGAGCGAATCGAGCGACGATGGCCGACCAAGACCGCCCGGATGCAAGGGAACGAGCCAGCAGCGGTACCGTCACAACAACCCCGCCATGTTCGCGAATACGCCGCGCAATTTCCATGTCTTCGCCAAGGTACATCACGAGCGAACCGAATCCACCAATGGCTACCAACGCGTCTTTTCGAATAGCAAAAAGTTTGCCCACGAGGCCCCGCGGATCGAGACGCGCGAGAATGGGAAATGAATGGAGCGACGCGCCGAGCACCGCACCAGAAGCGCGATCGCCCCACGTCCGCGGTTCGGCGCATTCAACCGGTGGTGCCCAAGCGATCCACGCCGGGTCTTTGCCCACGACCGGAGCCACGAGCACATCCAAGTCAATCCCTTCGAGGTCGACGTCACTATCAGCGACGATGATAACATCTGCGTCGTTCACCGCCGCCGCCAATTGCGCCACCTTGCGATTTGGGCCGCCTCCGCCCGTCAATACGATCTCCGCGGCAATGCCCGCTCGCTGCAGCCGCTCGACTGCACGCCGCGCAGCGGCAATGGCGTTGTCGTTCTCCGATTCGATCGCGAAACGACAACGCAAGTCAAACGATCGGCGCGTTTTGGCGAGGGATGCCAGCGTCTTCTCGAGCGAAGGCTCGTGTCCCGCACACGGCCTCAAAACGAGCACCGATGGTTTTTCCGGGCCAATCACGCGCGGCAGTTTACCTCGACGTATTGCTCGTCCATACCAAATAGTTCGTCGTATGGCTTCCATCGATGTCCAAAAAACCGCCATGGACCAAACAACGAGCGCCAAGCCAAACGGGGAAGGTGGGTTCATGTTCCAGCACTTGCACGACGCATGCGATAAGGAAGCATGAACTGCACGATGCGGCTTTTCCAGCGGTCGAGCGATAATGATTCGTGAACGCCGTGAGCATATTCGCCAAGGTACGAACCCACAACTTCGGAACGTGAATAAAACGGCGTATCTTCGAGCGTCCGCACGAGGCGAGCGGCCGAGTGGGGATCGACGCGCATCTTACGAGACAAACCCCATCGCGTTCGGTCGAGCGAACGCTCCACGAGCGGCGAAATCGGTTCAGTGCGACCGTCTGCGTGAAACACATGTTGAATGGTATGGCGTGAACCTTCGCGACGAAGAGCGTCGTACGTGACGATCATGCGTTCTTTCGTGGTCGTTCGGCACCAATTCCAACTGCTGAATCCGTCTTCGAGAGGTTCGGTGCCCGCGTTCGTGTCGACATATGCCAAGCCTTTCCAGCGAATGTCTCCAGGACGGCGAATGTCGACTTCGGCCCGCGCAATCGGAGCAATAGGGCCCCAGCGATGGCGACCGTGGCTATCCAATACGAAGGGTTTGTCTTTGCCTAGCGTCAAAGGATGAATCCGCACGACCCCCGAAATGCGACCAGGAAGTGGAGCGGTTTTTTCTTCAAAACGCACCGTCAATACGTCGTTTTCCCATTCCATCGAGCTAGCCCCAATGACGAGCGCACTACGATAACGACGAACATCGATGCCGCCACGTTCAGTAAAAGCCCACGCATTTCGTTTCGGACCATAAACCGCCACGTTCATCGAGCAAAACGCAAGCGGATCCGCAGGGCCATAACGCCGCGCTCGAGCGTAAAATGGCGAAAAGACGCTCCCGACCAGGCCAATGATGGTGAGACCATGCTGCCCGTCATCGGAAAGCGCGTCTAAGTACCACCACGCATAACCGTTTCGCTCGACCGGCTCGTCAAACCGAGGTCCTCGGCCACCGCTTTCGCGCACAGACGTCCCGACAATGCCGCCATCGGTACTCCCGCTCCCGGATGCGCCGCTCCGCCCGCCAGATAAAGCCCCGGCATTTTCGTGCGCGCCGTCGTTCGATTGAACGGTGACGTCATTCCGTGCGACACCGGGCCATACAGAGCTCCCCCCGTTGCTGGAAACAGGCATTCGAATTCGATCGGCGTCGTCACGAGGGGTGGAGCTGAATAACGAGGAAAAGTGAGACCCGCTCGACTGAGGAGCGAAAAGGCTGCGGTTTCGCATCGTTGAATCTCCGATGTTGAAGGGCTATTTCGATCGCCCGTCGCGGGGGCATTCACAAGACACAAGAAACGTTCGGGACCGGATGGAGCACGCCCTTGATCGTCGCGATCTTGGGCACAGACGTAAACAGTAGGCTCCGATGGTAAAACACGACCATCGAAAAGTTCGCGGAATTCTTTTGCGTAATCACTCGAGAACAAAACATTGTGCCGCACCAGCGGATAATCACCCTCGGGCTCGGCGACGAACGTCCACGTAATGGCCGACAAGGAACGGGGCGCCGGTGTGGGTACTGCGCGTTGGACCTGGGTCCCGAAAAAACCACGCGCAAGCGCCGAAGGATCACCATTACATACGACGACATCGGCATGGAGAATTTCCCCAGAACCGAGTTTGACCCCGGATACTCGCCCGCCCGACGTCGTCATTTCTTGGACATGTTCGCCACAACGAATAATGACTCCAAGGCGTTCGGCAAGACGTACCAATGCTTCGGCAATTCGATACATGCCCCCTTCGACGAGATAAACGCCGTCTCGTTCGACGTGCGCAATGACGTTGAGTGTCGCAGGCGCAGCATAAGGCGACGATCCACAATACGTCGCATAACGACCAAATAACTGAAGTAGTCGCGGATCTTTGAAATACTCGCTCAATGCGTTCCACAACGTGCGATGCCCATCAATACGTTTCACGCCCTGAAATCCAAGCATCCCGAACGCCGCCATGGCCGATGTCAAACTCGGTCGCTCCGAACGCAAGAATGGCTCACGCACCGAATCGTAAATGTCTTGCGCATATTTGCAGAATCTTCGATACCCGTTCGCTTCGGCTCTGCCCGCAAACACAGCAATCGCGTCGACCGACTTTTCAATGTCCGCAAAAAGATCGAGTGATTTGCCCGGCCCCCAGGCATGACGGGCCAACAAATCCGCTCGCTTCAATGTGAGATCTTGCTCGAGTGACCCCCCAGCTGCCTCCCAAATCTCCTCCAAAACCCACCGCATCGTCATCACCGTCGGACCGGCGTCGATCCCGCGCCCAGCTACGCTCACTTGGCGCATCTTCCCCCCAACTCGCGCCGCCCGCTCGACCAACACAACTTCAATACCCCGCCGAGCAAGTTCAATGGACGAAACGAGTCCTCCCACCCCGCCTCCCACAACGATCGCTCGACGCGCACGCTTGACCATGACCACTCACGTATCACGATGCTCCAACATTGTCTAGTGTTTGTTCATAGATATATGAACCCTTGACAATGCTTCACCACTGCGCGATCATGCCCAGAGCATGGACATATCCGACCGCATCGATCGCGCGTTGCGCGCTGCCCTCGATCCTCTGTGCGCTCCAGGCGCACCTCCGCGTCTCGTGGCCGCTGTATACCACTCGGTGTTCCCCGCCGGTGGTCGAGTGCGTCCCGAGCTTAGCATCCGTGTCGCCATCGCTTGTAACGAGGATTTACCTGAACTGACGGATGGAGTGGCTGCGGCTGTCGAGCTTTTGCATTGTGCATCGCTTGTACATGACGATTTGCCCTGTTTCGATGCAGCGATGACGCGTCGCGGACAACCTTCGACACATCGTGCATTTGGCGAACCGTTGGCGGTGCTTGCTGGTGACGAGTTGATCATCGTGGCCTTCGAAACACTCGCAGAAGCCGCGGCATCCGCACCGCATCGGCTCGGGCGACTCATAAGGACGCTTGGTCGAGGTGTGGGGCTACCTGGAGGCATTGTGGCCGGACAAGGCTGGGAGAGTGAGCCGAACATCCCAACAACTTTGTATCGACGGGCCAAGACTGGGGCACTGTTCGAAGCGGCGGCTGTAGGCGGAGCGCTTGCGGCTGGTGTACGTGATGACGCGGAAGCTTGGCGAGCGTTTGGTCAACGAATGGGCGAAGCGTACCAAGTGGCCGACGACTTGCTCGATGTACTCAGCACGTCTGCAAATGCGGGAAAACCCGTGGGGCGTGATGAATCGCTCGGTCGGCCGAATGTGGTGTGTGACTTAGGACTTGGCGCTTCTACACGTCTATTCGAGCAACTTGTCGATGCGGCCATGGATTCCATTCCACGGTGTCCAGGGCGCGACGGTTTGTGCGTTTGGACAAACCACATCGTGGATCGAATTCGTCGACGCACGCATGTGTCCTATTCGCAGGCGCATGCGCATCCGTAAAACGGGTATCGAATTGCTCGAGGTTTGCTCGTTATCGTAGTTGGCCCCGCGAAGGGCGCGTTCGACGCACGCGACGCGAGTGCCGACATCAACGGTCAGGTGTTTGGTTTGTTCCCGCCAACATCAATTTCTGATCCGCTGTTCGGGTTACTTACGCCACATCAGCCGCTTTTCCCTCGGCCAATGCGGCGCGAGTGGCCGCTCGTAACGCTTCACCACGCAAGATCGGAATCTTGAAAACAAACATGCTTCCACGTTGATCTTCGGTGATGGGACTCGTGACCGAAATCGTTCCCCCGTGACTTTCGGCAATGTGTTTGACCAGCGCCAAACCAATACCGCTACCCCGTACGCGATTTTCCCCAGCTCGACGACCCCGGACAAACCGCTCAAAAATGC
>JANORL010001364.1:0-3354 GCA_031415295.1 Polyangiaceae bacterium
GACGGCGCCTGTTCTGCCGGTTGAGACTCGTCTTCCCTCCGCAATGAATCCCGAGGCTGCCCATGCGACTCGCCTTCCTTTTGCTCCGGAACGACTGTCCCAAAACAGGACATGCATTTCAAGCTACATAAGTTCCACACCCCGTTGCGTCGAAAACCGTCGAGAACGTGCTCAGGTTCGTGATTTTGCTTTGGGTTTCTTCCTGGGTCGTGGTAGCACCGCACAAGGCAGCCAACCCAATCGCGTTCCCGAGAGGAGTCCACTTGACCATTTCAAAATTGATCGCCGATCGTTTTGCCATCCTTCGCACGGTCCGCGCTGCATTGCATGTGCATGCGCCCGAAATTGTCGCGAACCTCGAAAAATCGCTTTTTCCAGCCGGCCCCCCCCCAAACCTCACCGTACAAGGGTTTCTTGCCGCCCTTGAAGATAGCCTCAGTCGTTATGGTGACGCGCTCATCGCAGCAGACGAAACCCAAGCGGCCGAGCTGGCCGATGATGGTGGTTATCGAGCAAGGCGCGAGACTTGTATTCAAGAGCTACGCAATTACCTTGGTTCGCTTCGCGATCTCATCGCTCGCAACTACAGCGCGGAAGTCGCCATCGCTTACGGCCTCGCCGTCGCATTGCCGGAAGACGCGCAGCTCCTTCTAAACACCACCAAAAATGCCGCCAAGTTGCTCCGCTCGCGCCCGCTCACGGAACTCCCACGTAACAAGAGCTTAAAACTCGACCCCATTGCCGCCGCCGATGATCTCGACGCGCATCATGTTGCATTGGCAAAATCCCTCGACGATGTCGAGCGTGAGAAGCGGGAGGGTCAAGTCACGTTGTCGGCAAAAGACGCACAAATCGCACGTTGGCCAGTCGTGTATTCAGGCACCGCCGACGCCGCTGCCGCTTTGTTTGTATTGGGCGGACGGCCCGAACTCGCAGAAAAAGTGCGGCCCACCGCGCGTCGACGAGCAGGAACGCCGGAAGCCGAGGACACCACGACGCCCGCCGGAGGAGACACGCCAGTCCCACCGGAAGAACCCAAAAACGGCTGAGCATGGTGAGCAATCCGCCGCGTAAGAGCGAAACACGAGTCTGCATGGCACCCGTTGGTCATGGTGTTGCGTCGACGGTTCCCGCATCATCGTAGACTTCGATGACCATTTCCTCGACTCCCTCGCCATTCATTGGTAGTTTTACCAGCAATGCGTCATAACGACGACGTAAATCCTGCCGCTCGGGTGCTGCCAAAACCGCTCGTCGCTGAATTTTTACGGCGTTTTCGATATCGCCTCGCGCTGCCACGACATGCGCGAGATCATCGAGCGCACTCGCATGATTCGGTTCGATCGCCAACGCCGATTCGTATGCAGCATGCGCGGCGTCGAGCTTTCCGCCACTCTCGTGAATCTTTCCAATGCCCTGCCACGCCGTAACCGTTGGCCATGAAGCGATGCTGCGCTGAAAATATGCAAGTGCCGCTGCGTTTTCCCCGCGATTTTGCAAAATTTTGGCCATGGCTTGATAAATGCGTGGACCATCGCGACCAATCGCGTCGAGCCGTTTCGCTGCCGTTTTCATTCGATGCAAATCACCTTGCGTGATTGCCCGACGCCTCCCGACTTCTTGCTCCCATGCCGCGACAATCCAACACACGACCGCCATCGTTCCCACCAAGACCACAATTCCACGCGCGATAGGCATTTTCGCAACGATTGGCATTTCAGCGACGCCCACGGTCTCGCCTTCCACCAAAGCTTGACGAACGGGCGCATCTCGCAATTTCCAAATGACGCCATCGAGCAAGAAATGATGCAAGTTCACCGCTGCCGCAACGAGCATATCCAAACCGGATTCGTGGGGCATTCTCGTAAGCCCGCCTTTGACCGACAAAAGCACGGGAAAAACCCACAACGCAGCACCGGCAAAACCGATCATCACCAAATATCGCCCGGTTGAACGCCATGCAGCATTGGCGCGTCCCGACACGCGTGCAAAATGCAGCGATATCCACAAATACTGAACGCTATGGGCAATCGCCACCCAAATAAATGCCAAGGCGGCAGGTCCCATCGGAGAAACCCATTCTGGAACAAACTGCCCGAATACCACCGGCACGACAAACCACAAGCATTGCGAAACCAAAAGCGTTATGCCGGGTGCCCGCATGCCTACGTCGGTTCTCCGTATCAACATCACCACGGACGCGATTGTGACGACGACGTACGTCATACCCAGAAAAACAAGTATCAGCCGGGTTGCTTCTTCGGGAATACCGAGCGGAATGAAACGCACGGCATCGCGTGCCGACGACGCGGCATACAATGGATCATGGACCGACGCCGAGGAACCTCGATGAATGTTTACAAACACGAGCAAGAACGAAACAACAAACGAAGTTCTCACCAGCCGGCGAAAACCGGGTGAAATATCCGCGCGCGCGCGGCGCAAGAACATCATCACCAAACCAAAATTTTGTGCCGCGTAGTGCCAAGGGCTCCACGTCAAATACAAAGTAACGAGAAACGAAGCACCCCGTCCCGAAACGAGTGCCGCAACAAACGATCCCCAGACGAGCAAACCAAACGCCAGCGCATAAACGCCATAACGCTGACGAGATGCCGGTGTCGAATAAACGCGTTCGAGCGTCGCTCCATAATGCGGCAATCCAGTAAATAGAACGACGAACGGAAGCCACCCGTGGATACGATCCATTCCGGGCAGCGTCACTGCTACGACCAGTGCCAGCACGACATATCCAATCCCGCATCCAAACAAGAGGTCAATGGCGGGACTGAACAACCACGGCCGAGTTACATTCGTCGACGTCGACATGCCCAGGTGCTCACAACGCGACACGAAAAGCACAAATCGGTCAGGCGTCAAGCCGTCATGTGTTTCGTCTTTGCCGAACGCTGTTTCGTGACGGGCGAAGCAACAACCGCTTCGAACGCGCCGAGCGGCAAGTCCGTGCCTCCGATGCGCAGATCAATCCGGTACGTACCGGGATAATGTTTGCGAATCGACCTATCTACCAGTGACACCTTCGCTTCTAGGCGAATACTTTGTTTCGGCCCTAGTGCAATACGCCGCAATTTCCACACCTTTGAACGCGGTTTGCCCGACGCTCCAGGCAAGTAAACAACGTAATCGACCACGAGATCTTGTGATTTGGTCGATTCCGACACGATGTCGAAAACACACGACACCACGGATCCCAATGTCGCTCGTAAAGGTTCAATCTTGATCGTGTCAATACGTACTTTTGGACGAATACCCCCGCCGAGAAGTTGAATTGCGCCCAAATGACCACGTTTGACAAGCCAACGAAGGGCATGCGAAATGATCCATTTACGTTCC
>JANORL010001365.1:0-8876 GCA_031415295.1 Polyangiaceae bacterium
ACGTTTTCTGCCGCCGCTTGACAACCTTATGGCGTAAGCCATACCACGTCGACTCGCGTTCGGGGTGGGAGGGCGTGCGGCATGCACTTGCGTTTATCCTTGTTTGCAGTTGGCTTGCTTTTGGCCAATGCTGCTCTGGGCATTCGATTCGCCTCATTTGGCAAGGGCAGATTGCTGGGGAATAACGTTGTTGGACGATTCGAACGGAATGCGGACATCCTTGCCGATCAATCGATTGCGGAAACCGTCGTTTTTCACGATCCTGATTATGATTCGCATTGGGTTCAAGACTCTGTTGGTGTCGCAAAATGGTTCGTCCGTCGCGGATTCGCCAAGAAAAATGTGCCCGAACTGGTCGAGTGGTTGACCGATAAAATAACACGTAACACAGCGATGGGAACGAGCGTCGTTTTCGCGATGGGTGTCGCTCCGACGTCGATCGTCGCTGCTCCTTACGAGGATTGTTTGTTGGCCCATTACGTCGCGATCGGCGGACGCGTCGTGTGGCTTGCGAATGTGCCGATGTATGTCGCGCAAGCGGAGACCGGACCTCAAATTATTTATGGTGAAACTCCGCGGAAAGAGATGCTCGGTTTGTCTTCCGACGCCCAAACATTTTATGGTGCGGAAGGACCAACACTCACAACGACGGGTTTGTCATGGGGCCTTGAACCAGTCAATGGTTTGACCCGGCCTGTGCTTTTTCCAGGTCTCGCCGCTTGCTTCTTTAGTGACCCGACAAACGACCATTGCGGCGTGGGTCTTGTAAACACGCGGTCCGACGCGCCTTCGAGCGGTTTCATTTTTATGCCCGACCCGATCGATCCTTCGAAAGAAGCGCTCCTTCGTAATGCGTATCGTCTCGCGACATGGTCGGGAACTCCGGTCACGATTCCCGAACCGACAGATCTGCCGGAAGACATCGCGCCCGTCATCACCTCTCTACGTTTTGGCACACAAGATACGCGCAGCACGTTCGTGCGTGGCGAAATAGTTCCACTGTACCTTCGAGTGGATTCGCGCATTTTAACTACATTCGAAACGTGGGCCGTCGTCACCATCGCCGATGGAACGACGCCCTTCGCCGAGTGGTCCGTTCCGTTGAACATATCTCTGGGTCATGAAGACGTTTTTCTTGGTCCTGTAGAGTTACATCATCTTCGTCGAAGTGAGTATCGTGCGTCGGTTGTTCTTGCGCCGGCAATGGCGTCGGTTCCCGAATTCGATCCCATTTCGGCGAGCGTGACGCGCAAACTTCGCGTGGCGCCCGCTCCAGACCATGAAGGTACGCACGTCGCGTTGTGGGTTGGTGCGTCGCCATCACCCAAACGTACCGCGTTTCTTCTCGATTGGCTCGACGAACGCCACATTGAACCACTTTTTGCCGACGATTACGCAGCTGGTCGAGATCTCAGCTTGTGGTATGGCATGAGTTTCTCCACGCGACGTCTCGGCAATTCAATGAATGCGCCTGTCACGCCCGGTCATGATTCCTGGCGTCGCGGCGCCAATGGCGAGATCATGCAGGTCTTGGCGCAAGGTAATCAACGTGTGGCGATGGGTTACGCCAATCCATTTCGACGTCAAATGGAGGCGGACGACTTTGGGCAACAGATTTCGTTCGATGATTCGTTTCCAGCATTTCGCCGTCGAACATTGACAGGTGACGACTATAGCCAATGGTTTGGCCTGGATTACAACACGTATGCCACCGAAGCTTTTCACGAGCGTTACGGCATCGATGCACCACGCCCAGCGATGCTGGGAGATTCGAGCGACATTGGTCTAGTTCCCGCGCCGCCTGCAGGATTCGTCGCCGATGACGACCCGTGGCTTTTGCTCAATCGCTACTGGTGCGAAGACATTCACGGCGACACCGCGCACCGCATCAGCCGCGCGATGTACGACAATACCGAAGGCACGGGAAAAGTCGGGCAAATTTCGGGTGGAATGCAAATACCCGTCATGCACGTTCCATCGGGTCAATACCCACCGTATTCGATGGGCAACAACGGTTACTCGCTCCTGTCATTTTATTATTACAACCGGTTGTGGCAACCTCCACTCGCGCATATCTGGTGGCTCGAAGTGGCGCGAATGGGCAATCGCGGACGCGAGGTATGGATCATGCCGGACAGCGGATACGAGGGCGAAAACGCTTCCGCGTTGTACGACCATTTCGGTTGGCTCATGCTGGCCGGTGGAGCCACGGGAATTCAATACTTCAATGACAATTCAATGCGGCCAGGCGGGATCTCGGCGATGACGACGTTGGGTCGTTTATCAAAAGAATACGGCAAGTTACTGGCGAAGCTCGTTCCCGCACGCAAAAAGGTCGCGTTGCTCGTTCCCTTCGAACAGCTCGTGTACAAACCTACGAGTTCGTACGAAATGGTTTATCCATTCATGGATTTACTGCAAGCGAAAGTGGACGTCGAACCGGTAAGTCCCGACGAATTGAACGCAGCCAATATCCAGCAATACGAAGCGATCATCGTGGCACAAACGAATTGGCTGAAAGCTTCGACCGCGGCATTGTTGTCCCAGTATGCCCAAGGAGGCGGCAAGCTGATTCTCGATGCTCCGTCCGCACAAGCGCTCGACATGCCTGGGGCCATCAAATTGCACATGCGGATCGGCGGCACATCCATTGCTGAAACGTCCCTTCCGCAGCAAATAACCGATACAAAAGTTGCGCTGTCGAATTTGCTTCAAGCACCTGTAGATTGCGCGGATCCAACCATCACATTTCGTCGTTTCGAGGCTTCCGGAGCGCCCTACCTCTACGTCAATCACAACTTGACGAATTCAGAATATTTGACGTACCGTCAAGCTAATTTCCAAAATGACGCCCTTCCCGAGCGAATGGGGTATGGGACGGAAGTCATCTCCGCGCGAATCGTTCGGTCCAATGACCATCGCATTCCGTTCGATGTATTTGCTCACAAGGTTCTTCCGTTCGAAATACACCGCGGTCGAATGCAGTTCAATGTGAGCCTACCCAAGTGGCAAGGTCGCCTTGTCGCGTTTTTGCCGGAAGTACCAATCCGCCTTCAATTGATCGCGCCCCCAAAAACCACACGTGGCGCTCGCACCTCGATCAACGTCCGCTGGGTGGGTAAATCAGGCAATGTCGATGCGCTCTTTCCGGCTCACTTGACCGTCAAGGATCCGCATGGACAAATAAGCAAGGAATACAGTCAACGGGGATTGGCACGTAAGGGAGTGGCGACGTTCGACATCGAGTTTGCCGACAATGACTTGACTGGACGTTGGACGATGACCGTACGCGATGCATTGACAGGACTAGCGGCGCGTGCGGTCATCGATGTTGGGCCAACCCATTAGAAATTTCAGGGCACCGCGGGGCGGCAGCAAATCGTCGACTCTACGCCTCTGTCGAGTTTGCCAGTTTGCATCGTGTTGCATCCTTGAGGCAGGACGATGGGTGGCTGTTCCATGTAGCCGATGGATTGTGCGTCCACCACCGGGGCACACGTGTTGGGGGCTATGCCACCAATGGCAGGAAGTTCGCAAATGGCATTTGGGTGTTTCGTGAAGATGTTATTCGCGGCGCACGCGGCTTCCTTGGCGTCACACGCGCACGATGTGCAACCACGCGTGTCCGTCCAGCCCTGATACCCTGACATCGTAATGGGCCAATTCGCGGGACAACTTTGATTGCCGGTCGCCGCAATGCATTGCCAATTATATTCCGGCGCAGGTCGCAAATTGCAACTTTTCCCCGTGACACATCCCCCGCTGACGTGGGTCGGTGGGTCGCAACGGAGTATTTTTTGCTCGAACGAATCGGGTGCAATCAGCGCTTCTCCCGACGTCACGATGCATTGGGCATTGTTTGGGTCGAACGAGGGCGGTTGTGACACGTCACATGACGCATACGGCGTGTTTACGATGTTCGTGCAGGAGGTACCCTTGATCAACAGGGGATTCTGCATCCCATTCGTACAATTATTCGTGCTGTAACACGTCAACTCGGCGCCGGTGCACATGGTTCCCGTGATTTCACACGAACAGCCACTGCAGCCATCGGGAGACGGTCCCACGCCGTACACCGTCGGCATCTCTCCTGACGCGCATGCAGGTGCGTCTGCATTGAAGTCGACGAACAATCCGTGAAATGGTGGCGACCACTTCGGGTCCATAGGGCCGATTGGAACGCATTGGTGAGTCGCTACGCACGTAGGGTCGAGACAATCGACACTCCCGTTGGCGTCGTCATCCATGTCATTCGTGCAGTCTTCCGTGGACCCACCTGAACTAGACGAACTGGTCGAGGACGAACTCGTTGAGGACGAACTGGTCGAGGACGAACTCGTTGAGGACGAACTCGCGGCATTGCTTCCGCCGGCACCACCCTCCCCTGATCCCGGATTGAGCGCTGGGGGATCATAGGAGCAACTCGCGGCAAGAATTGCCGCTATCATCATGGTTGCGAACTGACTCAGCTTCGACATAGGAAAAACAAGCATGTAAAATCTCCTCGAAACGACGATTGATTCATACCCACGCGTACGCATGTCGTATTGCGTCTGCGCCTTTCTCGTGTACGAGTCCCCCGTGAGACAAAATGATTCGTTCTGGATTCCAATCGAGAATTCGATCCACCTGACGGCGTGCAACGCGACGATCCCGCACCATGAATCGTTCGATGTATCCCGTTCCAGGCGCATCGTTACCCATTAATTTGGCCACGAGTTTCGTCATGGGCGCAGGGTGTACCGAAAGATTCAAGAGCGCGTCGGCACAAATCATCGTATTCGAACGTGGATCGAAAAAAACGACTTCATTCTCTCGTCGCGACGAAAAGTACACCTGTTCGAGTTCTCCCGCCCAAGCCGCATGCGGAGGATCGCCGAGAACGCATGTGAATGCCAGATCCGGCCGTTTCCAATCGAGTCCTTGACAAGCCGCAAAAATAGCTTTTGGATAAGCAGCCATCCACGCTCCCACATTGAGGTGATGAAAAAGGCTGGGTGCTACCACGGCACGCACTTCGCCCAACGCATCCACCTCCTGACGTGTTTCCGGATCCAGGGCCACGGGCGAATGCACGAAAAGCCCACCCCCGGACAAACGAACGACCGTCATTCGCGAGCCCGTTTCGACTCCGAAAAACTTCACATTGCGCGTGGCAATCCAAATGTTGTCATTCCAGGACTCAAGCATGGACGATAGTTTATCCTAAAACCATCGCTTCAGCAAGACGACCGTACTCGATGAGGCCAAATTGAATATGACCCTACGGTACAGCGAACGCCCGTTGTACGCTACAATTCAATGACGCAATTTCGTCGATGGAGCAGGTTATCGCGCAACGAAGGAGCTGGCGGAGGTGCGGAGAGACAAGCGGTAGCGACAAGTGATGCCTTGAACCATTTCGTCGACAACGGATTCAATTGAATGGTTCGCCCACGGAGCATGACCAGGAACACCAAATCTCGAAACTCGACGTTCCTCAAATTGGTCTTCCCGCGTCATGTCGCTCGTCACGAGAGCATTGAAATTGCTCTCACTGGCGGAACCCAAATCCCCCGGCTCCTTTCACACGTGTAGTCACGTCGCAATCCCCAACGTCGAAATCCACTTTCTTGCGATTCGTTGCAACTTCTTGATATGTGGCGTTGGCAACTGCCGTGCCAAGTCCAAGAGTGCCGCGTATTCGTCCTTTTCCGGAAATGCAAGCAACATCGTCGGCGAAAGATCGAGACCTACCGCGATACGGTTGACCGACTCGATCGTGATCGATGCAAATCCTTGCTCGATACTCGACAAGTGCCCCTTCGATATTCCGCTCGCTTCCGCAAGCTGGCTCAAGGAGATACCGAGTTCAAGGCGCAAGCTGCGCATTCGCTCCCCAAACTCGAGCGTGAACGGAGTGGTGTGGGTTCGCCTGGGCATGACCTTCGATTACCACGACGAAATCAGAAGGGTAAAACCTTTTTATACAAAACCACTAGGGTTTGATACAATTTTGGTTCGGCGAATGCGCGGGATGTTTGTCCGAGTAGCATTTTTGGAGGATTCATCGTCATTTTTGCATGGGAGATGACGACTGGGACACGATCGATGTAAACTCTTCCGAATCATGTCTCGATCGCCCCTCCTTCTACTTTGTCGCTGGTCGCTTGGTTTTGTGATGCTGCTCGCCGTCGGGTGTTCGAAAGACGAACCTTCCCGCGGCCAAACCCCCGCAACATCCGATTCCGCGGCCAAACCCCAAGCTTCCGCGGCCAAACCCCAAGCTTCTACCGATCCATCCGTTGCGTCAGACGCTTCCGCGGCCAAACCCGACAAACCCGCAACGCGCGACGGCAACGATCCCTTGTTTCACCCCGAAAAAGCGACACTCACCGCACCCGACAAATTTCGCGTCGAGTTCGTTACGACAAAGGGAAACTTCATCATCGAAGTCACGCGCGCCTGGTCACCTCATGGTGCAGATCGCTTCTTCAACTTGATCAAGCTCGGGTTTTACGACGGCGTCACGTTCCACCGCGCCATCGACGATTTCATGGTGCAATTCGGCATTCATCCCGAACCCGCGGTCAATGGAGCTTGGTACAAAGCGTTCCTCCCGGACGACCCCGTCGTCGAAAGCAATCGTCGTTCGTACGTCACGTTTGCGCACGCCGGAAAAGACTCGCGTACGACGCAAATTTTCATCAGCTACGTGGACAAACAACGACGCCTCGACAAGGACGGCTTTTCCCCGTTTGGCAAGATCGTCGACGGCATGAAGGTCGTCGATTCGCTCTACAAGGGGTATGGCGAGCTCGGGCCAAAGGGCAAAGGGCCAAATGCAAGTCGAGTGCAGCGTGAAGGACAACCGTATATCGACGCTGAATTCCCAAAACTCGACGCCATCAAGAAAGCTCGCGTGCTCTAAATCGCAGTCCGTTTGTCTGGGGTTTGCCTGGGGTTTGTCCGTGGTTTGTCTTGGGAGCAAAATTTCCTACCAACCCTCGTTTTCGCGTGGTTCGCGCATCGATCGCTAGCGAAGCCATGTGTCAAGCAAGAACGCGGTGCTCGTGATGCTAGTGCCGAAGATTCGCCGTTTTCTTTCCGTTCGTTTTTGATACGCGCGAACGCTTCCCGTCCCGCCCGAGTCTTGCCACAATGTGCGCGATGTCTGAGGGAGAAGGACTTCCGCTGAAGTCCAGCACGATCGAGATCAGGACGTCGACGACTGAACTCACACCCGAGTTGAGTTCGGCGATGACCATGTTGGGCACCGAGCCAGTGGCGATCGAAGGACCGCCCGATGCTCTCGTCGGTGCGACACTCAGCGGCAATTACAAGGTTCTGCGCGTGATTGGCGAAGGCGGCATGGGGCGCGTTTACGAGGCGCAACATACGCGCATCGCGGGTAAACGTTTTGCGATCAAACTATTACACGCCGAGTACGCGCGACAACCTGGCGTACTCGCTCGTTTCCAGCGCGAAGCGGAAGCGTCGGCAGCGATCAGTCATCCCAACGTCGTCGGTGTGTACGACGTCGACAGCACCAGCGACGGCACTCCGTTCATGGTGTCCGAGTTGCTCGAAGGACAGGACCTCAGCAAGAAACTCGAGCAGACGCCGCGCATCACGCCCACACAAGCCGTGAACATCGCGCGACAAGTCTGTCGAGCCCTGCATGCGGCGCATGACAAGGGAGTGATTCATCGCGATGTCAAGCCAGAGAACGTCTTCGTCACGGGGTCACTCGACGAGCCATCGGTCAAAGTTCTCGACTTCGGAATCTCGCGACTCGAAGGAGCGGGAAGTTCGAGTTTGACCAAGACGGGCATGGTCATCGGCACACCGGCGTACATGCCGCCCGAGCAAGCGATGGGTGGTCAGGTCGATATTCGCGTGGACGTGTACGGCGTCGGAGCGATTCTTTATCGGGCGTTGACGGGTCGCCTTCCGTATGGCGATGACGAACCCACGGTCACGATTGCGAAGTTATTGACGACGGAACCCGAGCGTCCGCGACAAATTGCGCCGGACATTCCCGAATCGCTCGAAATGATCATTCAAAAGGCGATGGCTCGTGAGCCCGCGCGCCGATATCAAACATTGCAAGAAATGGAGCGGGCGCTGGCCGCTTTCGAAGCGACCCTGACGCACACTCCGGCGCAAGCGGCGATTGCTTCCGCTGCATCTTCGGACGGCGACGTAGCGGCCGCTCGGCCGCAGTTTTTCTTGGAAATCGTAACGGCCGTGGTCGTAGCATTTCTAGGTCTGCTCGGATTTCTCGATGGTGTTATTCGTTTGGCCCGGGGCGTGGGTTTGTCCAAACTCGAGCTTGCCCTCGCTCTTTTGGCGTTGCTCGGTCTTTTTGGTACCCCGCTCGGACTTCTTTTCCGGTACATCAAAAAAACGATTTGGCCCGATACGAATCGTGTTGTTGAATTGGCCAATCGATTGCGAATGCCGCTTTTGGTATCCCTCGCGATCGTTGGCACCTTCAGCGTATTCATTCACGTGTTCGAAGGGATATCCGGGGCAGGGATGGGAGCGGGATGGGCGCTTTGGGAAATACTCATTCCTGTCGTCGCCGTCGTTTCGGCGGCGATTGCTTTCCGTTGGCGTGAAATTGGTCCCAAATTGCCATTTTCACGATCGGGAGGCGTCGGCAACCACGCGCTCGGCGTAGTGCTTGCGCTTCAATTCTTGACCGTCTTCGTGTTGGTGCTTGCGCATCGCGAACCTGTAAAAGATACCCCAAGCACCGCGCCTGCTGTGACTGCGCGCGTTTTGCCAACGGCGACCGACGAAACCGAGCCTGCCAATTCTCCTTCGCCGAAAGCGACGACGGGCGGTTTGCCGCTATCGTCACCCGAAGCTGCTGCGGCGTGGAAGAAGAA